>CAZZAU010000017.1:0-15075 GCA_964652725.1 uncultured Dehalococcoidaceae bacterium
CTACCACCGCCGCAACGTGGCCCAGCTCCGGGTTCCGTTTGATGCCGTCCAGGTGGCTTTCCCCTATCCTACCCACCCCAATAACCCCCACCCCTATCTTGTCCGTCATCGCTGCTGATTCCTCCTTATTACACTCGTGTGACTGGTTTGCCTTCTTCACCGGGGACCGGAGACTCAGGCCCCGCTGATGCGCCGGACTATCTCCGCCACCGCTGCCTCATCGAGCCTGATGTAGTCCAGCCCGCTCATACAATGCTTGAGGTCGTCCAGCGTGGTGGCCAGAATCATCGGCTCCGCTCCCGCCCTGATACTGACCGCCGGGTTGAAGTCCCATTCCAGCTCCAGCATAATCTCCGGCTTGCGCAACAGGATGGTGATTTTGCCGAAGTCCTGCCCCCTTGAGCCGTAGACCACGGAGACAGACCTGGCCACTTGCCACTGCTTCCGCTCAAGCGCCTTGATGGCGAACTCCTGGACTATCTCAGGGTGAATGGAGGTCTCCACGAACGAATGGGCATGACGGTTGGTCCCCTCCAGCATGAAATAATACTGCTTCTTCCACTCGGCGGACTCGAAGTAGGAGGTCAGGTCTGTCTCCTCCTGCGCGGAGAGGCGGGTCTTGAAGTCGAACCGGCGGTAGTATTCCTCCATAAAGGCGTCATCCCACACCTCCACGCTCTTGCCTCCCCGGGTGGCCGTCCCTTCCATGGGGCCCAGAACCTGGTCCTGGCTGTAGCGCAGGATAAGCTCGCAATGGCCCCAATCGGGCATGGGGTGGATATTGTAGATATCTGCCATGCCGGGGGTATTGGCGGGGGGAATGAGGTATATTTTACGCTGCAGCGGCATCCCGTGCGCGGCGAAGTACTTCTCCACGATTTGCAGCAGGGGCTGCGGGTGCAGGATGCTATCCGCGTAGACGTGGGCGTGGCGCACTTCTTTCCCCCGGGACATCTGCCGGATGAGTTCCTTCCAGTCTCCGGACTGAAAGTAGGCTACCACGGTGTCAATAATCAGGGACCTCAGAATCATATGGTTCTCCTTTCCTTATGGCCGCACAATGAGGCCGGGCCGCTTTTTGCCGGGACTCCCGTATTCTAAGACAAAACGGCACCAGAAAACAAACGCTCAGTCCGGCGGGCAGAGAGCACCGGGGGGAGAACCGTGCACACGGGGCGCCGGTCAACCGGCCGCTGCAGCAGTCAGTTCTTCTTGAGGAGCTTCTCCACCCGTGCCAGAAGCTCCTGCGGATTTATAGGCTTGTCAGCGTAATCCTCCGCCTCAAGGCCAAAGCCGGCGCTGGTGGGAATGTTGGTCTCTTTCCCCTTCTCGGAGAAGCTGGTCATAACCAGTATCGGTATCCCGGAAAGCTCGGGGTCTTGCTTTAGCTGCTCGCAGGCGCTGAAACCGTCCCTCATAGGCATGATGATGTCCATAATAATAAGGTCGGGCTTTATCTCTCTGGCCTTCTGGCAGCCCTCCTGTCCGTCGGATGCGGAGACCACCTGGTAATCCTTGCTTTCGAGCACCGCCCGCGTCGCTTTCAAGAAGACAGGGTCGTCATCTACTATCAGAATCGTGGCTTCCTTGCTCAATGTGTATCCTCCTCCGGTTACTTCTGGCTGCTGCTTTCTCTGCTCTGCAGTATCTTCTCCACCCTTTGTAGAAGAACGGGCGGGGAGATTGGTTTCTCCAGGTAATCATCAATGGGCAGCGGGTGGTGTGTCTCCAGCTCGTAGCGGTGGCGGCTGCTACCCTCCTTTACCGCGCTCAGCACCACCACCGATATCTTCTTGCCAAAGGTATCCTTGCGCTCATTGAGCCGCTTCAGCACTTCAAAGCCGTCCATCACCGGCATCAGCAGGTCGAGCACAATCAGGTCAGGCACCATCTCAAGCATTCTGTCCAGCACTTCCTGGCCATTGCAGGCGGTCAACACCCTGTAGCCGCGTGATTCCAGCATCAGGGAAGTGACCTTGAGCATCTGGGGGTCATCATCGGCCACCAGAATGACGGCCTTCGCCCCCGCAACGGGCTTTTCCGCCGCCTTCCTCCTGGCCGCGGTGGGCAGAGAGATGCTCACCCTGGTGCCCAGCCCGGTCTTCGGGTCAGGGCTTTCCGCCCAGATACGGCCGCCGTGCGCCTCCACGATTTTTTTGCTTACCGAAAGCCCGATGCCAGCACCGCTGGCTTCCTCCGCCTTCATGCCCCTGTAGAAATCATCGAATATGCGAGGCAGTTCCTCCGCCGGAATGCCTATTCCGGTATCCGAAACCGATATGATGACGGCTTCCTCCTCCCGTTGCGAGTCAATGCGCACCGTTCCCCGGGCGGGGGTGAACTTGATGGCATTGCTCAGCAGGTTGGTCAGTACCTGGCGCAGGCGGTTATGGTGACCGAGAATGGCGGGAAGGTCGCCGCCGGCGCGGTTTTCCAGCGCCACCTGCCGTTGCAGGGCCATCCCGTGCACATCGCTCAGCGAGCTTTCGATGACTTCGGCAAGGCGCACATTCTTGAAATCGACCTCGCTAATCTCGATGTGGGAGATATCCAGAATATTGTCTATCATATTGAGCAGGTCATTGATGCGCTGCTTGGCGCCCTCGAGCAGCTCTTCCTGGCGCCTGTTTACTTCCCCCACGAAGCCGCCCAGTATTACATCCAGTGAGCTGATTACCGTGGCCAGAGGCGCCCGCAGGTCATGAGAGGTAACCGAAAGTACGTGTGCCAGCGTATTGGTGGCGCGGGAAAGCCGGTTCGATACCAGGTTCACCAGCTCATGCATCACGTCCCGGCACATGGCCACATCCTGCTTGCACAGCGCCTGGAGCCCGTCCCCCTCCACGGCCAGCAGCTTCACATCCGTGGTGGCCCGGGCATACATCGTATATGCGGGCCTTTCCGGAAACAGCGCCGGCCAGCCGAACACCTGCCCCGGGACGATGACGTCTATTGTGGCCTGCTTCCGGGTTCTCGTTCCCAGGCGTATCTCCATCTCCAGGGCCACCTTACCTTCTTCCACTATGTAGACATATTTGGCGCTGTCCCCGGGGCGGAACACGTTTTCGCCGGTGCTCAGACGGAGTTCCCGGGTCAGAGCGGCAATGCCCTCTATCTGCCGGTCGGAAAGGTTCCAGAACAGTTGTGACCTCTTGAGGATGCCCCTGGTGCGTTCCGCGTTGCTGATGGTCTTCATGGCTCTTCACATAATTCCCCTATATCTTAGTCTTAACTTGGCGGGTCGTCAAGAAACCGGAAACGGGAAAGCGGGCGGTCTGAACACCGGCTGCCACCTGTGCTATACTAATAGCGGATTTCGGCGCCGCCGTGCGCAAACAAAGCACCGAGGAGAGCTATTCGTTATGACCAGAAGTTCTGCAACCGAGAAGATTCTCGTGGTCAGCAATGAGACGGCCCTGCCGGACCTGGTCCGGCAGGCCATGGGGACTTCTTTTGAGGTAGTCTGGGCGCAGAGCCAGCAGGAAGGCCTGGAGAAGGCGAGAAAAGAGTTCCCGGAGGTCATCATCCTGGGCTACCTGGAGCCGCAGGGCACCACCTTCAGCCTGCACCGCCGGCTGCGCGAGGGATGGATAACCAGGCATATCCCGCTGCTGATAGTGGATATCGCCTCCGGAGATGGTTCGGGCCGGGCGCTTACGATGGAAGAGGGCCTGCAAATGGAAGCAGACCAGTATATTTCCCTGGCGGGCGAGAACGGGCGGACCCTCTCCCGGCTGGCGGAACCCATAATCAAGCTGCGGGAGCGGGTAAAAGAACACCTGAAGGAGCGCATAAACACTTTTCAGGAGGCGGTGCTGGACCCGGACACCTTCTGCGTCACCTGGGAACAGGTGGCTGGCAGGGGCGCCTTCGAGATGCAGCAGGAGGAAATCATAGAGAACGCGCTCAAGGCGGCCCGGCGGAAAAAGGTGCACGCGGTGAGCGTCACCGATAACCCTGGCGGCAATCCCGCCATCTCCACCGAGATGCTCTGCACCGAAATCCGCAAGCTCGGCATCGAGCCGCTGGTGCACCTGGCCTTCCGCGACAAGAACAGGAACCAGTGCGAGAGCCTGCTTTTCGGCCTGGCCGCGCTAGGAGTGCGAAATATCCTGATGCTGACCGGAGACTATCCTTCCAGCGCCGGGTTCAAGGGACAGCCCAGGCCGGTATTTGACCTGGACTCGGTGCAAGGTCTGCAGCTTGTTGACCTGATGAACCGCGGCATAGACTACGAGATGGCCGGGAAAAAGGTCACGCTGGCCCCCACCGACTTCTTTGCCGGGGCCTGCGTCTCTCCTTTCAAGCAGCACGAGTCAGAGCTGATGGGCCAGTACTACAAGCTGCGCAAGAAAATAGAGGCGGGGGCGCAGTTCATAATCACCCAGCTTGGCTATGACGCCAGAAAGTTCCACGAGGTCCTGATGTGGCTGAAGGCCAGCGGCTACAATGTCCCGGTGCTGGCCAACATCTATGTCCTGCCCTACGGCGCGGCCAGGGTAATGCACGCCAACCAGATTCCCGGAGCCGTGGTCACCGAGAAGCTCCTCCACGATATCGACCTGGAGCGGAAGGCGGAGGACAAGGGGAGAGAAGCCCGGTACCTGCGGGCGGCCAAAATGTACGCCATAGCCAAGGGCATGGGCTTCGCCGGGGCGCACATCGGCGGGCACGGCCTGTCCTACGAGGCCCTGGAAAATATCATCGAGAAAGGCGAGAAACTCAGCCCGAAGTGGCGGGAGCTCATCGCCGAGTTTGACTATCCCCAGAAGAAAGGGTTCTATCTCTTCCAGAAAGATGAGAAGACCGGACTCAACAGCGAGAAGAAAACGCCGTGCCGGGAAAACCCATCCCGGCCCCCCATCGTACTCCTCTCCCGGCTCGCACACGCCCTGGTATTCGAGCCCCACAGTCCCCTGTTCAGGCTGCTCAAACCGGTGGCCAGGTGGCTGGACTGCTCGCCGCGGCTGAAGGGGGGCTTCACCTACCTGGAGCACCTGGCCAAAGTGGCCCTGTTCAGTTGCATGAACTGCGGCGACTGCGCGCTTTTCGACGTGGCCTATCTGTGCCCGGTGTCCCAGTGTCCCAAGAACCAGCGGAACGGGCCGTGCGGCGGCAGCTCCGAGGGGTGGTGCGAAGTCTATCCCGGCGAGCGCCTGTGCATCTGGGTCAAAGCCTACCGGAGACTGAGGGCGATGGGCAAAGAGGAGGAAATAGGGCAGAATATGGTGCCTCCCTGCAACTGGGCGCTCTGGGACACCTCTTCCTGGCTAAACTTCTACAGGGGCCGGGATCATTCGGCGGCCAGAGCGGGCATAGCCAGGGAATCATGCCCGGAGGAAACGCGGAGCCACTAGGCTGACCCGGCGGGAATAAGCATTTGTGGAGGGTAGCAAAGTGCACATTACCGAGATGATAAAACGGGGCAAGTTCGTCATTACCTGCGAGATAGACTCCCCCAAAGGAGTGAACTACGAAGATTTCCTGGACAGGGCGGATATGGTCAAGGACAGAGTGGACGCAATATGCGTGGGGGATAACCTGAGAGCGGTGATGCGCTGTGCCCCGCTGGCAATGTGCCACCTGTTGTGGGAGAGGGCGGTGGAGCCCGTGATGCAGGCGAGCACCCGCGACCGGAACCGCCTGGCGCTCCAGTCTGACCTTCTGGCGGCGGCCGCATTTGGCGTGGAAAACATCGTGGCTACCACCGGATATGACGTAAAGCTGGGAGACCACCGGGAAGCGGTGCCGGTCAATGACCTTGATACCACGTTGCTCATCAGGGCCGCCAGGGAAATGAACGAAGGCCGCGACCTGGCCGGTCACCCACTCGAAGGCGCCTCCAATTTCTGCGTCGGCGTGCTGGCTCCGCTCAAGCCGGAGGCGGGAACGGCGGATATGGAGCGGCTGGAGAGAGAGGCCGCCGCAGGCGCCCAGTTTATCACTACCTATCCTGTGTACGAGCCGGAGGTGCTGGAGAAATTCGTGGCAGCGGTAGGCCGCTTCGGCTTGCCGGTCATCACCAGCTTCGCCGTGCTGAAGTCGGCCAGCATGGCCAGCTTTCTGAACAGCAACGTCCCTGACATCTCCGTCCCCGAAGACATTATCAGACGACTGGAGGGACATACCAGGGAAGACGTGGTCAAGGTGAGCCAGCAAATCGCCATCGAGGTCATACAGAAAATGAAGCCGCTGTGCCAGGGCACCCACCTGATGCCTATGGGTTGGGAACGCTATGTTCCCGGCATTATCGAAGCGTTGTAGCGTTACCGCTGGCCCGGGCGGAGACTCGCCGTGGAAAACCGGGGCAAAGGTTTACGGCCTTTTATAGCCGATTTCCTTGCCCAGAAAGTAGCTTATCGCCGTCCGTATAGCCACGATGGCGCCAAGTATGCCCAGCTCTTCCAGCGTGGGCCGCAGTATGGTGCGGATGATGTCCGCCGCTATCAGAAACTCGAGTCCCAGAAGCAGATGAAAACCGATGTCATAGCGTATCTGCTCGAAGAAAACAGCCGGTTCCCGCTTGCCCCTCAAGCTGCGGAACTCGGCCCGGAGTAACTCCACCACCCCCAGCAACACCCCGTAGACGATGATAAGCCCGGCCAGAGAGCCTATCGCCAGGGTCACCATATCGAGAATCTGTTCCATTGGCTATATTATCTCCAAACAAACGCGGTAACGCAAGCGCCTGTGCTGCTCTTGTCCCTCTATCCTCATCCCCGCCATCCCCTGAGGCAGCCCGCCGCGCAGGGTCCGCCGTTCCCCGCCTCAGCGGGCCATCACCTCCTCCGGCTTGAGCAGGTTCTCGTTGCTCCGCCCGGCGGCAAAGTCGTCCAGATTACTGATGGTTGTCCCGGCAATGGTCTGCATGGCTTCCCGGGTAAAGAAGGCCTGATGGCCGGTGACCAAGACATTGGGGAAGGTAAGCAGGCGGGCGATGACGTCATCGGCGATGACCTGGTTGGAAAGGTCGCGGTAGTAGATGTGCTCTTCTTCTTCATAGACATCAAGGCATACGGAGCAGGCCTGACAGCGTTTCAGGTGGGGAATCAGGGCACGGGTATCCACCAGGGCGCCCCGGCTGGTATTGACCAGCATGGCGTTTTCCTTGAGCAGCGAAATGGTATCCCGGTTAATCAAATGATGCGTCTCCGGCGTCAGGGGAGCGTGCAGGCTGACGATGTCCGAGCTGCGCAGCAGCTCCTCCAGCGATACGTAGCGCAGGCCCAGCCGGAGGCATTCCGGGTGCTCGTACTTGTCAAAGCCGTGCAGGTTACAGCCGAAGCCGTGCATAATCCGGGCGAAGATGGAGCCTATCCTGCCCGTCCCCACTATGCCGACGGTCTTGCCGTGCAGGTCAAAGCCCATCAGCCCGTCCAGGCGGAAGTTTCCTTCGCGCACCCTTTGATAGGCCCGGTGGATGTGACGGTTCATGGCCAGCACCAGCGCCACCGCGAACTCGGCCACGGCGTGGGGAGAGTAGTTGGAGACGCGCATCACCGTCATCCCCAGCCCCTCCGCAACCTCCAGGTCAACGTTGTTAAAACCGGTAGACCGGAGCAGCACCAGCTTCGTGCCGCCTTCGTGCAGTGTGCGGAGCACCCCCGCACCCACGTCATCGCTGACGAAGCAGCATACCGCGGCGAAGCCCCTGGCCAGCATGGCGGTCTGCTCTTCAAGGCGCGCCTCCGTAAAATGCAGCTCGTGCTTGCCCTGGTTGGCTGCTTCGAGAAACTCCCTGTCGTAAGGGCGGTTGCTATAGACCAGTACGTTCATGCTTCTCCTCCTGCAAGGTCTCATTCTCTTTCGAGACGCGTTCATACACTTCGGTCAGGCGGCGGAGGCGGCTCCGGATTTCCGGAGTCAGCATCTCGCCGGTGAAACGCCATTCCCAGTTGCCCTGCGCCGTACCGGGCAGATTCATCCTGGCTTCAGTGCCCAGTCCCAGGACGTCCTGCAAAGGAAAGACAGCCAGCCGGGCCACCGAGCCCAGGGCCAGGCGGATGAAGTCCCAGTGGATTTCACGGCCATCGCTGCCGGCATACCGGACCGCGTACCGCCTTTCTTTCTCCACTTCTTCCGGGGGCTGGGTGGTCTGGGTACCTGGCGGGGCGGTAAACCAGCCCACCGTGGTGTTATGGTCATGGGTGGCGGTATAGACGGCACAGTTCCTGACGTAGTTGTGGGGGAGGTAGTCGGCGGCTTTGGGGTCATTGCCGAAAGCCATCTGCAGAATCCTCATCCCGGGCAGGCCCAGGTCCTCGCGCAGCCTGTCCACCTCCGGGGTGATGAGCCCCAGGTCTTCCGCTATCATCTCCACGTCACCCAGGGCGGACCTGACGGCATGGAAGAGGTCAACACCCGGGCCCTTGACCCAGGTACCGCTGGCCGCGGTCGGCTCGGAGGCCGGAATCTCCCAGTACGCCTCGAAGCCGCGGAAATGGTCCAGCCTGACCATATCGGTCAGCGAGAGGTTCATCCTGAACCTGTCTATCCACCACCGGAAATCCTGCTCGGCCATCACCTGCCACCTGTACACGGGATTACCCCACCGCTGGCCGGTGGCGCTGAAATAGTCCGTAGGCACCCCGGCTACCACCAGAGGGTTTCCTCTCTCATCCAAGTGAAAGAGTTCCCGGTGCGCCCACACCTCGGCGCTGTCCTGGGCCACATAGACGGGGACATCACCGATGATCCGGATGCCCACCCGGTGGCAATACGCCTTCAGCGCGTGCCACTGCCTGAAGAACTGGTACTGCACGTACTTCCAGAACTGGATCTCCCCCGCCAGCTTGTTCCGCCAGCCGACCAGAGCGTCCTGCTCCCGGCGGCGGGCCCCCGGCTCCCACGCCATCCATTCTACTCCGCCGTGAACGTCCTTCAGCGCCGCGAAAAGGGCGTAGTCATCCAGCCAGAAAGCGTTACCTTCAGCAAAAGCATAAAAGCTATCAGGGTACCTGGCGGCGCACTCCCGTCTGAACGTGTGGAAGGACTCCCGGAGCAGAGACATCTTGTAAGCAATCACCCGGCCGTAGTCCACGCGGTCGGCAGGGAAGGCGGGAGCTTCCTCAAGGCTCTGCCTGTCCAGCAGCCCTTCCCCGGCCAGGCTCTCCGGGCTGATCAGGTACGGATTGCCGCCAAAAGCGGAAAAGCACATATAAGGCGAGTTGCCGTAGCTGATGTGCCCCAGCGGCAGTATCTGCCACAGGCTCTGGCCCATGTTCGCCAGAAAATCGGCGAAGCGGCGCGCCTCCGGGCCCAGGTCCCCGATGCCGAAGCGCCCCGGCAGCGACGTTGGATGAAGAAGTATCCCGCTTGCTCTAGTAATCACACACTCCGGTCAGTCCTCGCGCTCCAATCATGCAGGTTTTCATAAGCGTACAGCATTCTTCCGGGAGACGATGGCTCACTCCCAGCATAAGGAATAGATGATGGAAAAGTCATAAAATGTGCGGCTGGAAAAGTTACAAAACCGTGACATTTGGGAGCGCTGTCTCCTATGCGCCGAACTTTTGCAGCTTCAGCGCGTGGGCCATAGCCAGTAGCATCAGTTGCCTGGTGGGAAACCTCCCCAGCCCCCCGTTTACGCAGGCCGTCTCCGAGAACTCCTGCACCCTGTCCGGCCGGCACCAGCGGGAGGAAAGCAACGCGGGGACGGGGTGCCAGCTGTGGCTGGCCAGCAGTGCCGGCGTAGAATGGTCGCCGGTGACCACCAGCACATCCGGCTGCAGGGAGGTGATGGCCGGCAGCGCGCTATCCACCTCCTCGATGACCCTGGCCTTGCGGGCAAAGTCGCCATCCTCACCGGCGGAATCGGTCCCCTTGACGTGCACGAAAAAATAATTGTAGCGGTCGTAGTTCCGTTTGAGTTGCTCGAACTCGTCCTGGATGGAAGTTCCGGCATCCAAAATTTCCATCCCCACCAGCCTGGCCAGGCCCCGGTACATAGGATAGGCGGCAATAGCCGCCGGGTTCAGCCGGTAAATATCGCCCATCCGGGGCAGGTCCGGGTGACTGGCAAAACCGCGCAGCAGCGCCATATTGGCCGGATGGTGTCCCGCCAGAACCTCCCCGGCCCGCCGCAGAAAGCTGTTGACCACTCTGGCCAGTTTCTCCGCCTCCGGGCGCAGCGGAGTGGTCTCGCGTGGGGGGACCCCGGTCTGCTGCGGGTCAGTATCGGAGATCTCGGGCACCAAGCCCTCGCCGCGGAAGACGGCCAGCAGACGGTGCTCCTTGACCGGCTGTACTATTACCGTGACATCTTCTATGACCGTACCGTCCAGCAACCCGCAAAGCTCCGCGCTGCGCTCGGTGGAGATACGCCCGGCGCGGCGGTCGGTGATATTGCCGTCAGCGTCGATGGTGGCGAAGTTGCCCCGGGCCGCCACGTCCTGCGGCCGGAGGTCAAAGTCCACTCCCGCCGCCTCCAGCACCCCTCGCCCCAGGTTACAGGCCACCGGGTCATAGCCGAACAGGGCCATATGGCCGGGGCCGCTGCCCGGCGTAATGCCCAGCGCCACCGGGTCCGCAAGGCCGCAGATACCGTCGCCGGCCAGCCGGTCAAGATTGGGGCAACGCGCTGTCTCCAGCTCCGTCCGGCCGGTCTCCGGCAGGGGTAGACCGCCCAGGCCGTCAATGACCAGCAGGACGATTTTCGTTTCCGAAGCTATGGAAATACCCCGTATCAGCTCAAAGTCAATCATTTTTTTCTCTTTCCGGCGCTCCCTTTGCGCGTTCCCGGAGCTTCTGCAGCAGTTCCCGGGCCTCGGCGTCCCTGCCCGCGCGCGCCAGCGCCCTGGAAATTTTCCGCATTTGCTCAGGGGCCCCACCGCCGCCCGCAGCGTACTCCCGGGCGCGCTGCTTGGCATAGAGAACTATCGCCGGCTTGAGCACCAGATAATCGAGCAGCACTATAGCCGCCCCTATGACCACCAGAGCGATGACGGAAGGGACGGTCCTCTGGCCGGGCGGGGCAAAAGTCAACACCGCCCACCCGGCACCTACGGCCAGCAGCGCAAGCGCCACCGTCAGTATGCCCAGCCGCCACATCGCCGTGAGTCTCATTGCCCCATATCTCCCTTTTGCCAGTATATACCACTTCCGCCCGGCAAGGGAAGCTCCAGCGACTAAGGGTGGTCAATCCTGCACGCGGCGCAGCGCCTCCGCGATTTTATCGATTGTGTTCTGAATGTCTGCGTCGCTGTGAGCGAGGGAGACAAAAGCGGCTTCAAACTGGGAGGGCGGCCAGTATATGCCCCGGGACAGCAGCTCCTGGAAGAACCTGCCGAAGCGGGCCGTGTCTGCCTGCGAAACCGTCTCGTAGTCAAGCGCCTGATTTCCGGTGAAAAAGACGGTGAGCAAAGAAGCAAACCGGGAAATGACCGTATCCAGGCGCAGCGGGGCAGCCGCCGCGGCAATGCCCTGCTCCAGGCGGGAAGCCGCATCGTCCAAGCGTTCATAGACGCCCGGCTGCTGCAGGGCTTTGAGGGTCTCGATGCCGGCCGTCATCGCCAGCGGGTTGCCGGAGAGGGTGCCCGCCTGATAGACCGGCCCGGATGGCGCCATCATCTCCATAATATCGCGCCTGCCGCCGTAAGCGCCTACCGGCAGGCCGCCGCCGATTATCTTTCCCAGGCAGGTCAGGTCCGGGGTAATATCGAAGATGCTCTGCGCCCCGCCATAGGCAACCCGGAAGCCGGTGATGACCTCATCGAAAATGAGCAGCGCGCCGGCCCTGCGGGTTATGTCGCGCAGGCTTGCCAGGAACCCGGGCTGAGGCGGCACCACCCCCATATTGGCCGCCACCGGCTCGACGATAACGGCCGCGATGTCGTCAGGGTAGCTCCGGAAAAGCTCCCGCACCGCCGCGGCGTTGTTATAAGACGCCACCAGCGTGCTCTGCGCGTGGCTGGCGGGCACCCCGGGCGAACCGGGCAGGCTGAGGGTGGCCAGGCCGGAGCCGCCCTTGACCAGGAGGGCATCGGCATGGCCGTGATAGCCGCCGGCGAACTTGACCACCTTTTCCCTGCCGGTGAAGGCGCGTGCCAGGCGCAGGGCAGTCATGGCGGCCTCCGTGCCGGAGTTTACGAACCGTACCATCTCGATGGAGGGTATGGCGGAGCAGACCATTTTGGCCAGGGTCGTCTCCAGCTCGGTGGGTGCGCCGAAGCTGGTGCCGCCTTCAGCCGCCCGCCGCAATGCTGCCACAACCTGCGGATGGGCATGGCCCAGGATAAGAGGCCCCCAGGAGCATACATAGTCGATGTACTCGTTACCGTCGGCATCGTTTATGCTGGAGCCCCGTCCATTCACGATGAAAGGGGGCGTACCGCCGACGGCCTTGAAAGCCCGCACCGGGCTGTCCACACCGCCCGGCAGGTAGTACTGCGCTTCCCGGAATAGCTCCCCGGAACGTTTAAGGTTCATCGATGCCTCCTTATTCTGTTTGCAGCCAGCGGGCTGCTTCCCTGGCGTGGTATGTCAGGATAATATCAGCCCCCGCCCTCTTGATGGCGGTGAGGGTCTCCAGCACCACCCGCCGCTCATCCAGCCAGCCCTGCTGGCAGGCGGCCTTCACCATGGCATACTCACCGCTCACGTTATAGGCGGCCAGGGGACAGTCACAAGTGTCCCGCACCTTTCTTATCACGTCCAGGTAGGCCAGGGCCGGCTTGACCATTACCATATCCGCGCCTTCGGCGATGTCCTGCTGTACCTCCCGCAGCGCTTCGCGCGCGTTGGCCGGGTCCATCTGGTAGGCCCGGCGGTCGCCAAACCGGGGGGTAGATTCCGCCGCCTCACGGAACGGCCCGTAAAAAGCGGAAGCATACTTGGCGGCGTAGGATAGAATCGGAACGCGGTGGTGACCCTTCTCGTCGAGCGCCTGCCTGATGGCACGCACCCGGCCGTCCATCATATCCGAAGGGGCCACGATGTCCGCGCCCGCTTCCACGTGGGACAGCGCCATCCTGGCCAGCAGGGGCAGGGTGAGATCATTATCAACGCCTCCGTCTGTCACCACGCCGCAGTGCCCGTGACTGGCATACTCACAGAGACAGACGTCCGTTATCACCAGGAGCCCCGGCGCGGCGCTCTTGATAGCCTTTATGGCCGTCTGTATGACCCCGTCCGGCCGGAAGGCGGACGAGGCGGTTTCGTCTTTGTCCCGCGGTATGCCGAAGAGCAGGACCGCCGGTATCCCGAGCGCGGCCACTGCCTCCATTTCCGGGGCCAGACGGTCCGGCGAGTAACGGAAAACACCGGGCATGGAGGCAATCTCCTGCTTCATACCCGTGCCTTCCACCACGAACAAGGGGTAAACGAGGTCATTGACATCCACCCGGGTCTCCCTGACCAGAGCCCTCAACGCTTCCGTCCGGCGCAGGCGCCGCAGACGCAACTGGGGGAAAACTGCCATCTACCCGCCCTCCTTGTAGTAATCTTCTATCGCGGCCACCAGGCCGGGGACGGTCTGCTCGCGGGCCAGGATGTCCACCTTCAGCCCGGCGGCGGCGGCCGCCTCGGCCGTCTTAGGCCCGATGCAGGCGACCTTCGTCCGGTTTGCAGACAGTGTTTCGCCCTCGAATGCGGCCATCAGGTTGCCGACCGTCGAGGAACTGGTGAAAGTGATAACGTCAATGGCCCCCGATGCCAGCATCTCTCTGGCCTCGCGGATGGACTCGGCAGCAGGCACGGTGTGGTAGGCGACCACCTCATCGACCCCGGCACCGAGACTGCGGAGGCCCCGCACCATCTCCCTGTCCGCCAGGTCAGCCCGCGGCAGCAGAAAACGCCGCCCGGCTATGTTCCGTTCTGCAAGACCGGCCAGTACTCCCTGCGTGGTGTAGGTCTCCGGAACATAGTCCGGGACTATGCCCTTTGCCGTCAGAGCCCCGGCCGTAGCCGGGCCGATGGCGCCCACCTGAACTCCACCCAGAGCCCGGCTGTCCTTTCCTGCCCGGTTCAGGCATTCCCAGAAAGCGGCCACGCCGTTGACACTGGTGAATAATATCCAGTCGTAGTTCATGTCCCGCACAGCCCGGTCCAGCTCCCCCGTGTCAGACACGGGGTGGATATCTATGGCCGGCAGCTCTACGGGCTCGGCGCCCCGCTCGGCGAGCAGCCGGCTGAGAACGCTCGTCTGGTGCCGCGCCCGGGTAACCAGGACGCGCTTGCCAAAGAGAGGGCGGTTATCGTACCAGCGCAGCCTATCTCTGAGGTTGACCACTTTCCCCACCACCAGCACCGCCGGCGGGGTTATGCCTCTATCCTTCGCCCTGGCCGCAATATCGTTCAGGGTGCCGACGACCGTTTCCTGGCCCGGCCCGGTGCCCTCCCTGATGAGCGCCGCCGGCGTATCCGCCGGCCGGCCGGCCGCGGTCAGTCTGGCCGCTATCTCGGCGAGGTTTTTCACTCCCATAAGAATAACCAGGGTGTCCACTCCGGTCGCCAGCTTCTGCCAGTCAATGCCGGATGCTCCTTTGCCCGGCTCTTCATGGCCGGTGATAACGGCGAAGGAAGACGCCAGTCCGCGGTGGGTGACAGGGATTCCCGCGTAAGCGGGCACCGCTGTGGCGGAGGTTATTCCGGGCACTACTTCGAACGGCAGCCCGTTGCGGGCCAGGGCCTCGGCCTCCTCGCCGCCCCGTCCCAGCACAAAGGGGTCACCCCCCTTGAGCCGCACCACCGTCCGGCCCTCCTCCGCTCTGGCCACCAAGAGCCGGTTTATCTCTTCCTGCGGCCGGGTGTGCTGTCCCGCCGCCTTTCCCACATATATTCTCTCCGCGGCGGGAGAGGCCGAGTCCAGCAGCCGGCTGTCGAGCAGGCGGTCATAAACGATGACCTCGGCTTTCCTGAGGCACTCAAGCCCGCGCACCGAAATCAGTCCCGGGTCGCCGGGGCCCGCCCCTACCAGATAGACCTTGCCCGGCTTCATCCCGCTACCCTCGCCCTGGCAATAAACTCATCCGCGCCGCCGGCCCGCAACTCCTGCGCCAGCCCGGCGCCAAGCTCCCCCGGCAGGTCCGGGGCACCCTCCGCCGAAGCGCGCAGCATGTTCCCGGTCATGGCATCCGC
>CAZZAU010000018.1:0-15008 GCA_964652725.1 uncultured Dehalococcoidaceae bacterium
ACGATGCGCATCATCTCGGTGGAGCCCCTGTCGTTACACAAATACGGCTGCAGAATGTCCACCGCCCGCCGGGTCACCAGCTCGCGGAAGCCGAAGCGGGTGAACTCGCATTCGCCGCCGGTGATGAGGAGGTTCGATTTTTGCTTGACTTCGATGTAGCCGTCTATGTCTTCAGGGGGCACCGGCTCTTCCAGCCAGTAGACGCCGTACTCTTCCATCCCCCTGGCCAGCTGTATGGCTTCAGCGGCGTTATAGGCGTGATTGGCGTCCACCATCAGGGTCATATCCTCGCCGATCGCCCGGCGCACCGCCCGCACGTATTCGATGTCGGTATCGATACCGTAGCCCACCTTGAGCTTCATTGCCCGGAAGCCTTCCCTCTTGTAGCCCAGCGCTTCCTCCACCAGAGCGTCTTTCTTGCTGGGGACATGCTGCGGCTCGTAAAGGCCGGTGGCATAGACACGGGCACGGCTGCGGTAGGCCCCACCCAGCAACTGATATACGGGCAGGCCCAGCGTCTTGCCTTTGATGTCCCACAGGGCGATGTCGACGGCGCTGAGGGCGGAGATGGGCAGCCCCACCCTGCCCTGGTCCCTGGTGCGGTTGTAGAGGAAGTCCCAGATAACGCTGGTCTGAAACGGGTCCCTGCCCACCAGCAGCGGGGCGTAAGCCTCGTTTATCATATGGGCGGCGATGCTGGCCGGCCCGCCGATGAAGAAGGCTTCCCCCACCCCCTCGATGCCCTCGTCGGTGGACACCACGCAGAGGGCGGTCTGGCGCCGGTCCGTCACCCACTGTGACCAGCCGAAGGCCTTTTCCCCCAGGAGCCCTTCCAGAACGAAGGCCTTTACCCCGGTTATCTTCATATTCTTATTTCCCCGTTACCTGTTCATCGACTTTCTGGCCTTCTCCACAGCTGCCCGGGCGGCGGTGATGAGGAAGATGTCATCCACGTCCACCGTGTTGAGCTTGAAGCCCTTCTGTACCGCCCACTCTATGTTGTCCGAGATGGCGAACATCCCGGCCGGCTTGCCGTGCCGGGCGGAAGCATCCAGCACCTGGTCAAAGGCGGCAACATAACGCGGGTCATCCCATTTGGGAGGCACGCCGAAGCCCAGGCTGACGGAAAGGTCGAAGGGGCCGATGTAGCAGGCATCGATACCGGGTACGGAGAGTATTTCATCCAGGTTGTCCAGCGCTTCCTGGGTCTCTATCTGTATGGCGATGAGCAGCTCGTCGTTGGCGGTCTTGAAGTAGTCAGGGTCGAACATTCCCCCCCGCCGCGGCCCGTAGCCCCTGAGTCCCTGCGGCGGGTATTTGCAATACTTTACCGCGTTCTCGGCGTCTTCCCTGTTGTTCACCCAGGGGATGAGCACGCCGTAAGCGCCTATGTCCAGCACCCGCTTGATAGCCACGGGGTCATTCCACTGCGGCCTCACGATGGGCACAGTGCCGCTGCCGTTCATAGCCTGCATCATCCGCTGCAGGCTCTCGTAGCCGGTGGGGCAATGCTCTGTGTCCAGGAGGAGCCAGTCAAAGCCCACCCGGGACAGCCACTCTGCCACGTCCGGGTGTCCCATCATAACGAAGGTGCCTATTACCGCCTCCCCTTTCTTCAGCTTCTCTTTGAGAGGGTTTTTCAAACCGCTTACCTCCTTTAGCGATAAGGCTCCACAGGCCCGGATGCCGCCTCATTCTAACAGACAAGGCCTGTAGTGTCAAAGCCCGGAACGGGGTTGCTTATCGAACCACTCACGCTCAATGTTGAATCCCCCTTAGCCCCCCTTTGTAAAAGGGGAGATGACCGTTTCGTTTCCCTTTGATAAAAGGAAAGGGAGATGGTTCCAGACAATCCCTGAAACCGCTCGGAATGCGTTACGCACGGTTTAGCTTGCAAAAAGCCGGTTCTTTGCACCATAATAAGGGACAACAGGAGGTGCTATGAAAGTTACCAGAGCGGTCAGCACTCCCCTCTCCATTCCCCTGGAACACCCCTTCAAAAGCGGCGTTTTCGCCAGCCGGGCCAATCCGGTAGTGGTGCAACTGTTTACCGACGAAGGCCTCGAGGGCATCGGGATGGCCTTTGCCTTCAACGATGTCCGCGTGAAGTCGCTAAAGGCCTGCATCGACGACCTTGCGGAAACGGTCATCGGGCAGGACGTATTCCGCCTCGCCGAGGCCTGGCAGAAGATGTGGAATGGTACCGCCTGGATGGGGCACACCGGCTATCCCATATACGCCCTCTCCGCCATCGATACCGCCCTCTGGGACCTGCAGGGCAAGGCCCTGGGGCAGCCCGTTTCCCGCCTGCTGGGCGGCTACCGCGAAGATGCGCCCGTATATGCCAGCCATCTCCTGTTTCTCAACTGGAGCCTTGACCAGCTTCAGAAAGACGCCGCCGCTCTGGTGGCGCAGGGGTTCCGGGCGATGAAGATGAATATGGGAGACAGGCCGGCCCGGGTGGAGTTGGACCGCCTCAAGGCGGTGCGCGAAGCTGTGGGTGAGGACATCGATGTCATGGTGGACGTAAACTGGGCCTGGACGGTCCCCCAGGCCATCCAGATGGGGCGGGAAATGGAGCGCTACGGCGTCTACTGGCTCGAAGACCCGCTGACCAGCAACGAGCCGGAGGACTGGGCGGAGGTTACCCGCGCTCTGGGGCTGAGGATTGCGGGTGGAGAGACCCTCTCCGCCAAGCACGATTTCCGCCGTTTGTTCGAGCACAAGGCGGTGGATGTGGTCATGCCGGACCTGCAGCGGGTAGGCGGGGTGACGGAGTGGA
This sequence comes from uncultured Dehalococcoidaceae bacterium, assembly GCA_964652725.1. Classification (GTDB taxonomy): domain Bacteria; phylum Chloroflexota; class Dehalococcoidia; order Dehalococcoidales; family RBG-16-60-22; genus CAZZAU01. The sequence goes on from CAZZAU010000018.1 coordinate 2,783, forward strand.
TGCGGGTGGCCAGTATGGCCCAGGCCTGGCATATACCGGTGGCCAGCCACGTCTTCCACGAGTTCTCCGCCCATCTGGTGGCCGCCATCCCCAACGGGCTCATCGTGGAATATATGCCCTGGTGGGAGTTCCTGTACAGAGAACCGCTCGAGCTGGAAAACGGCCGTCTCAAGATACCGGACAGGCCCGGCTTCGGCCTGGAACTTGACCCGCGGGCGGTAGAGAAATTCAAGATGTGAAGTCATGTAATAAAATTAAGGAGGTGCGGGTAATGAAGATAGGGTTCATCGGGGCGGGGCCGGTGGGTACCGCCTTCGGGGTGCATCTTTCGCGCCTGGGCTACGAGGTAATCGGCATCTATGACGTGAGCCCGGAAGCTGCGCAGAGCTTTGCTGGAGAGGTATCCGGGGCGAAGGTCTACCAGAACGGCCAGGAAATGGTGGACGCCGCCGACCTCGTTTTCATCACCACCCCCGACGACGTCATTCCGAAAGCGGCCGCCCAGTTCAGGTGGGGCGGGGGAAAATCGGTGACGCACTGCAGCGGCGCCAGCACGGTGCACTCCCTGGACGTGGCCAGAGAGCAGGGAGCGGCGGTGGGCTCCATACACCCCTGTCAGACCTTCGCCGGGCGGGAACAGGCCATCGCCAACCTGCCCGGTTCCACCTTCGCCATTGAAGCCGAGGAACCCCTGCGTGGCATCCTCACCGGGATAGCGCAAAAGCTGGACGGCGACTGGCTCTATCTCACCGCCGAGGACAAGGCGCTGTATCACGCCGCCGCCTGCATCGCCTGCAACTACTTCTATACCCTGGTCAGCCTGGCCACCGACCTGTGGCAGAACTTCGGCAAGACTTCCGCCGAGGCTACCAGAGCGTATATTCCTCTTCTCCAGGGAGCGGTGAACAATATCGCCAGCCTGGGCCTGCCCAAAGCCCTCACCGGGCCCATCGCCCGCGGCGATGTGGCCACCATCCGCCGCCACCTGGCCGCCCTGGAAAAGTCCGCGCCGGAGCTTCTGACTATGTACAGGGTGCTGGGGCTGCACACCATACCCATCGGCATAGCCAAGGGAACCCTGGGGGAGGGCAAAGCGGAGGAGCTGCGCGCCGTGCTGAAAGAAAAGTAAAGGGGGAGAAGACAATGAAGGTAACCGGCATCAAGACCTATATTCACCGGGGTCATTTCAACTGGCTTCTGGTCAAAGTGGAGACGGACGAAGGGCTGGTGGGCTGGGGCGAGGCCAGCACGCAGTCGGCCAACCTGGCCACGCGGGCGCAGGTGCACGCTCTCGGCGAGAACTATCTCCTCGGCAAGGACCCCCGGCAGATAGAGCTGCACGCCAGTACCATGCTGCGCAACACGTACTGGAAGCCTTCCCTGGTCTTTTACAGCGCCATCAGCGGCCTGGAGATGGCCATGTGGGACATCCTGGGCAAGAGCCTGGGCGTCCCCGTCTATGTTCTGCTCGGCGGCGCCTGCCGTCCGAGGCTCAAGACCTACCACAACGGCTGGTGGTTCGGGGCCAAGTCCTTCGATGACTACGCCCGGCTGGCCAAGGAGATGGCAGACAAAGGGGCCAGGGCGCTCAAGTTCGACCCGCTTCAGGGGATGGACACTTTCATAGATACTACCCAGTTCCGTCAGGTGGTGAAGGCCATCAGGATGGTCAGGGAAGCGGTGGGGGAGAACGTGGAGCTGATGATAGACGTGCACGGGCGTCTCAGCCCGGACAATGCCATCCGGCTGGCGCTGGCGGTAGAAGAGTTCCGCCCCTACTGGTGGGAGGAACCGCTGCCCACCGATGCCAGCATGGATGACCTGGCCCGGGTGGCGGCCTCCATCAATATTCCGGTGGTGGCGGGCGAGCGCCTCTACACGCGCTGGGGCTTCCGCGACCTATTTGAGAAGCGGGCGGCGGCCATCATCAACCCGGACATCGCCCACGAAGGTGGCATCCTGGAGACGAAGAAGATAGCCGATATGGCCCACGCCTACTATGTCGCCTTCACCGCTCACAGCGCCGCCGGACCCGTGCTCACGGCCGCCAGCATCCAGGTGGAGGCAGCCACACCCAACTTCCTCATCCATGAGTTCTTCTCCATCGATGCGCCGTATTATGGCGAGGTCATCACGGAGCCTTTCCCGGTGCTGAAGAACGAGTTCATCGAGCTGCCCACCAAGCCGGGGCTGGGGATTGAAATCGATGAGGCACAACTGGAGAAGCGACCTTACAAGTTCTTTGATATCGGCGACCTGTGGGCCACGCACCAGGAGTGGAGCGAAAACACCGGGCGGGAATAGGCCGGCGCCTGCCGGGGAAAAAGGTTCCCCGCAAGGGTAGCGAGGGCAAACAGGGACATATACATAATGAAGCACCCCGGACTCCGGATATGGACGCTGGTCATATTGACCTCCGTGTTCGTAGCCATAATCATCCGCGTGATATGGGAGCTGACGGTCAATCCCTCCACCACCGGTCTGGTCATGTCCGTGCTGGTTATTTGCGGGCTGGTGGGGTTTTACGGACTGGCCGGTTACCTGCTCTTCGGGCCCCGCCCCAATCTGCGCAGAAGTCTGCCCCTCTGGACGGGCATCGCCGTGGCGGCCACCGGCGGAATGGTGGCCGGCGTCATCCATCTCTTCCGCTTTCTCCCCTCCCCCCAGTCTGAGCTGCCCTGGAGCCTGGTCATCGCCTTGCTCTACCTCCTGGCCGGAGCCGGCGCCTACGGCGTGCTGCTCTGGTACGTGTGGTCCCTGTGGAAGAAGCGCAAAAGTGGGGGATAATACCATGGAAAGGGAGCGTTTTGAGGAGCTGGTGGCCGCGGCCGTGGAAGACTTGCCCGATGAGTTCCGCGACCGGCTGGAGAATATCGATGTTGTGGTGGAGGACGAGCCCAGCGCGGAGCAACTGAGGACGTCCGGCCTGAAGCGGGGAGAAACGCTGCTCGGGCTTTACGAAGGTGTGCCCCTGACCCACCGCAGCCCCTATTACGGTATGGCTCTGCCGGACAAGATAACCCTGTTTCGGAAACCCATTGCGGCCCGGTGCAGAACCGAGTCCCGGATGAAAAAGGAAATCCAGCGGGTGGTCCGGCATGAAATCGCCCACCATTTCGGCATCGGCGACGACCGGCTAAGAGAGCTCGGTAACCATTAGGTGACCTTTTTCCCGGTACCATTATCCCATCAGTACTGTAACCATTCCGGTTGTTTCATCGTTATACTGTACGAGTAACACAACCGGAGGTATGCAGAGATGAAAAAATTCAGAATGCTGGCGCTCACCCTGGTATTGATTGCTTCGCTGGTGCTGGGCGGCGCCGCGTACGCACAGGAGGACGAGCTTCCCGACCCCGGCCTCACGCCGGACAGCCCCTTCTACTTTCTGGACGGCTGGGGCAAGAAGATAGGCCTGATGTTCGCCTTCAGCGCCGAGGCCAAAGCCGAAAAGGCCCTGCGCTATGCGGAAGAAAGGCTCGCCGAGGCCAACCGGATGGCAGAGCAGAACCAGATGATAGAGACCACCCGCGCCACCGGTGACTACGAGCAGTTTATGGCCATGGTCAACCAGCGGCTCCAGGAGGTGCAGCGGCCGGAAGCGTCCGCCAACGTCTCGGAAAAGGTGGCCACGGCCACCGGCAGGTACCTGCGCGTGCTGGACCGGGTGCGAGACCGGGTCCCGGATGAAGCCAAAGAAGCGGTGACACGGGCAAGAGAGCGCTCCCTGGAGGAGCAGCGGCAGGCCCTGCGGGTGCTGGCCCGGCAACGGCTGGAGAAGGCTATGGAGTTGAATCTTGATACCATCCAGGACCGACTGGAGCGGGCCAGGCAGAAAGCCGGCGAAAACGCCGTCGATGAAGTGAACGAAGCCCTTGCCGACGCGGAAGAGGTGTACCGCTTCGGGGAGGAGATGTCGGAAATGGCCCGTGGCATGGGTCAAGGCACTACTATGGTGGATGAGCTCGTAGCCAGAGCCACCTCCCGCCACATCCAGGTACTGGAAGAAGTAAGCCAGAAGGTGCCCGAGCTGGCCAGGGAGAACATCGAGAACGCGCTGGCCACCTCGTTACAGAATCGCGCCCGGGTTATCGAACGGCTCAAGGAGAAGGCGGCCCTGGGCGACATCGAGGAGGACGACCCGGCGCTGGACAACATAGATACGCAGTTGCTGGCGAGAGTCACCCAGAGAATACAGGAAAGGCTGCAGCAGGGGGTTTCGTCCGGAGAGACGGAAGAAGCAGAGAAGCTTTTGCAGGGGGTTAAGGACAGGCTCGTGGAGCAACTGCAACAGCGCGCCCCCAATGGGACACAGGCAGCAGAGACGGCACTGGCCGCGCTTGAAGGCAAGCTCTCTCGCATAAGAGCTGCTGCCGAAGAGCAGGGCATCACCATCCCGGACGAGCTCTATGCCAGAATCGAGGCGCTGGTCGCCGAGGCCAGGGATGCCCTCGCTTCGGGGGATGAAGAAGCCGTTGCAAGGATTATCGACGAAGCTGAAAGGCTCGTAGAGGAGCTACTCCAGCAAATACAGATACAGAGCTCAAATCAGGACGGAGCGGCGCTGCACCAGCAGGCAGGGATACAGGCCCAGGGACGCTAGGGCTACTCTGCCCCCGCCCTCTTGACCATATAGCCGTCCCGGGCCCGGTAGCCGACCTCCCGGTAGTATTCCCGGACGCCGACGCCGCTCAGGACGGCTATCTCTTTTGCCTGAAACTCCCCGGCGGCAATGCGCTCCGCTTCCTCCAGCAGCCTCCTGCCGATGCCCCTGTGCTGCGCCGCGCCGGTACGCTGCTGGAACAGCGGCACCTCCGGACCGAAGGTGTGCAGCTCCCTGACCAGGGCGGTGTTGCCAGCCTCCATCCTGAGCCGCAGCAGGCCGAACAGCGTCTCTCCATCATCGGCAAAGGAAAGAAAGACCTCCCGGCCCCCGCAGGCCGGGTAGTCCATCCTTACCAGGCGCGGCTCACCTATCTCCCGGCCCGCCCTGGCCCGATGACCGTATTCCCGGCAGCGGATGCAGCGGCACTCCAGGCCTTTCTGCCGGAGCCGCTCGCGGAGGACGCCCCGCAGCGAGTCTTTGCAGCCCGCGGTGATGAAGCGGGGTGGGATGTCCCGCAGCACCCTGGAAATCCGCACGTACGGCGGCACCAGCGCCTTGATATCCGCCAGAAGGTCGAGCATGGTATCGAGGTCATAGGGCCGGTATTTGCCCTCCCGGTACCAGCGCTCCAGCTCGGTGCCCTCCACCACCATGGTAGGATAGAGCTTCAGGCCATCCGGCCGGAACCGTTCGTCCGTGAAGAGCTGCCGGGACATATCCAGGTCTTTTTCCGGGCTGGAGCCGGGCAGCCCGGGCATCCAGTGATAGTATACCTTGAAGGCATTACGGCGCAGCAGGGCAGTGGCTGCGGCCACGTCTGTCACCGTGTGGCCCCGGCGCACCAGCCGGTAGATGTTATCGTCCAGGGCCTGCACCCCCAGCTCCACCCGCGTGGCGCCAAAGTCCAGCATGCGCTCTATTTCCTCCGGGCCGCAGCGGTCAGGGCGGGTCTCGATGCACAGCCCCACGCAGCGGTTTCCGGCCGTCTCGTTCAGCTTCTTCGCTTCTTCCAGGCTGTCCGCCTCCGCCCCGTTGAGGGCGTCATAACAACCCTTTATGAACCGGTACTGGTAGTCCACCGGGTGGGCCAGAAATGTGCCGCCCATTATGATGAGTTCCACTTTAGCGGTGGGGTGTCCCATCCCGCCGAGGACCTTGAGCCTCATCTCCACCTGCCTGCGGGCATCATAATCGCACTGCCTGGCGCGCAGGACCGCCGGCGATTCCGGCGTGTAGCTCTGCGGGGTACCGGTGAAGGCAGGGCAGTAGAGGCACGTGCCGGGACACGGCAGCGGCCGGGTCATGGCCGCCACCGGTGTTACTCCGGAGATGGTCCTTGCAAGTTTTCTCACGCTGGCTTTACTATATGGAAGTGCGGTCACCCCTTTAGTCTATCAGATTCATCTCCGGAGCGACAGTTTGAGAAAAAGGACTTCTGTGCTTCTTCAATAAGGGGATATAAGAAGAAATTGACAAACAACAGCGACGTATTCGACCGTATTGCGCCGGGCTGGTACAATTTCCGCCACTGGTCCATCTTCCGCAGGGAGCTGGAGGCGCTGGCGCAGAGGTGGAAGGGCGGCAGACTGCTCAACCTGGGTTGCGCGCACGGGCCCGATTTCCTCCCTTTCCGCGATAACTTTGCGCTCCACGGGGTGGACTTCTCCGCGGAAATGCTGCGGCTCGCCCGCAGATATGCGCAGAAGTTTCGCTTCGATGTGAATCTGGCCCGCGCTGATGTGCGCCACCTGCCCTTCCGTGACGGGAATTTCCAGTGGGCGCTTTCCGTGGCAACGTACCACCACCTTGACAGCAGAGAGGGCAGGCTGCAGGCCCTCCGGGAGCTGCGCCGGGTGCTGCGGCCCGGTGGAGAAGCCTTCATCACCGTGTGGAACCGCTGGCAGTCCCGCTTCTGGTTCCGCCCCGCCGATGTCCGCATACCCTGGCGCGGCAAAGACAAGACCGAGTTCCGCTACTACCATCTCTTTTCTTACGGGGAGATGGAAGGTCTGTGCGGGCAGGCGGGCCTGGTCCTCCTCCGGTCATTCCCGGAAAGCTCCTGGCGGTGGCCTGTTAAAATTTTCTCCAGAAATATCTGCCTGCTCGTGAAGAGGCTTTAACCGGCGGCGGGAAAAGTTGTAAGATAGAATATGCTTGCTAAAATCAAATGCCCCCAGTGCGCCACGGAAGGCAGTATATCGCTGCTCGAGTCCCGGTATGAGGGCCCCTACCGCTGCTGGAAATGCCGCGCCCTCTTCTCCATCATCCTGGAGAACAACGAGATGACGTCCTGCGAACCGCTCACCGAGGAAGAGCTGGCCACACAGCAGGAGGCCAAGGCCATGCAGGACAAGCTCAAGCGGCAGTTTCCGGGCAGACAGGACTCGGACTAGGCCTTCGTTTGCCAGACCGGCTGATTTCCGGCTATACTCTGCTTATCATACTTTGCCCGGAGCATTGATGGTAAACGGACATCGTGATGCGCGCCTGCAACGAAGGAGGCCAAGGATGCTCATCCCGACCCTCATAATGGCGGTTCTCGCCGCCGTCCTCCTCTATCTCGGCTATCAGAAGGGGGGTGGGGAGCACATCATGGGATTGAAATCGGCAGGAAGCCTGCTGCTGGAGATTACGCCGCTGCTGGTTTTTGCCTTTATCGTGGGCGGGATGATACAGCTTCTGGTGCCCGGCGAGATAATATCCAACTGGGTGGGCGCCGAATCCGGTTTCAGGGGGCTGTTCATCGGCAGCGCCATAGGCGGTTTTATGCCCGGCGGCCCGTTCGTCAGTATGCCCATCGTGGCCGGGCTGCTGCGCACCGGGGCCGGCATAGGCACCATGGTGGCCCTGCTCACGGCGTGGTCATTGCTGGCCTTCAGCCGTCTGCTTATGGAAATAGGCCTGCTTGGCTGGAAATTCACCCTCATCCGTCTGGCCTGCGTGTTCTTCTTTCCGCCGGTGGCCGGGTTCATCGCCCAGAAGCTTTTCGGCGGAGTCCAGGTAATCTGAGCTATCACCAGCAGTCAGCAAAAGGAGGGACTGATGGGAAAAATCATCAATATGGTGGCCACCGAATGCAAGCCCGAGGTGGAGGCTGAATTCAACCGGTGGTATGATGAAGTGCACATCCCCCTGCTGTTCAAGTACCAGGGGATGAAGAAGGTGGCCCGCTACAAGCTGGCCTCGGGGCCCGACGAGTTCCCCGCCTACCTGGCCATTTATGAGTTTGACAGCCCGCAGGCTTATCAGGCTTACGAGTCAAGCCCGGAACTGGCCGACGCCAGGGCAGAAATGAAGGAAACCTGGCAGGGGGGCGGGTTCGAGATCAAGTGGCGGGCCCGGTACGAAGAGCTGAAGACCTGGGAAAAATAGCCTTTCCCCGCACACCCGATTGGCTCTTCCCCCTTCCGCGGGCGGCGGGGGCCGGCCTCACATGGTGAGGTAGATGATGGCTATGCCGCTCGTAATCAGCAGAATGGCTACAAGGCGCAGGAGCAGCGTTCCTTTATCGCTCTTCTCTTCCAGAAGCAGGTGAGAGAAGCGGCTGATGATGACCGCATAGATGAACACGAACAGCGGCCGGATGCTGTAGACCGCTGACACCAGGGACACGGGCCCCCTCTGCATTGACCAGTAAAACAGTATCAAAGCGGTTACGGCCATCGTCTCGTTCAGGGTGACCATCAGTATGGACGAATTTCTTTTGCTGAAGCTCATTATCTCCCGGAAAACGCTGCGGCGCAGCGAAATGCTGAAGAACGCCAGGGGAAGGATAAGGTGGGAGATCCAGTACATATTCCAGGTCGATACGTAGTCCAGGGCGTATTTCGCCATTACGTCCGACAGCGCCCACAATATGCTGGAGCAGGCAAGCAATACCAGCGGTTTTCCCAGCCAGGCCATCCGTCCCCCTCTGCGCGGACGGACCGAAGCGAACAGCACTCCGAGCACTACTGTGGCTACGGCCAGCCACTGGAGCGGATTTACCGTTTCTCCGAGCAGCGGGATGGCCAGAAGGACGACGAAGATGGGGTACGTGTTGGCGATGGGTATCACCAGCGAGACTTCCTGGTCCTTCATCAGGTAAAGCATCATAATCACCGAAGCTGCCCTGGTTATCCCGGACAGCACCGCCATGAACACCGGCCAGCCGCCGACCCCCGCCGGTACGGGAAAAAGCACTGCCAGCAAAATACTTATCAGCAGAATAAAAGTGCCCACCACCAGCAGATAAGACCTGAAGCTGGGCAGCCGCCTCGATATCAGGTGGCTGTCAATTATGTGCACCAGGGCGAGAAGCGCCGCGCTCAGTACTGCCGAACTTACCCAGTCAATAGCCATAGTCTCACCTATTATTTATTAATGTGCCCGTTGTTGCAAGGCAGGTTCCAGATGGCGAAGCCACTTTGACAAATTGCCGGTTCCGAGATTCTCCTCGGTCTCCTTTTCGCAAAGGGAGACGAAACGAGTGCTCCCCTTTTTTAAAGGGGATTAAGGGGGATTTGTTAAATTACTTTCTTAGCAGGGGAGGGCTTAACAACCTCACACCCCGCCTCACTTGCTGCAAACGAGGATAAGTCGGTATAATAGTCCTGATTATCTCAGGAGTGGTGATTTTATGCAGCAGTTTGGACTGGACGGTATCAGGAATGTAGTCTTGCTATCTCACGCCGGCGCGGGCAAAACCTCCGCTTCAGAGGCGATGCTCTTTACCGCCAAAGCCATAAGCCGGCTGGGCAAAGTGGACGATGGCTCCAGCACCTCGGATTATGACCCTGACGAGGTGAAGCGCAAAATCAGCATCAACCTTTCCGTGCTTCCCTGCGAATGGCGGGGCAACAAGGTAAACTTGCTCGATGCCCCGGGCTACACTGATTTCGTCGGCGAGGTGAAAGCGGGCCTCCGCGTCAGCGAAGGCGCCGTGGTGACCGTCTGCGCCGCCTCGGGCGTGGAGGTGGGCACCGGGCTGGCCTGGGGATACTGTCAGGAGGCGGGCCTGCCCCGGCTTATCTACGTCAACAAGATGGACCGCGAAAACGCCGACTTTTTCCGTACCGTCTCCGAGTTGCAGTCGAAGTTCGGTGGCAAATGCATTCCGGTCCAGGTGCCCATCGGCTCACAGGCCGGCTTCCGTGGCGTGGTGGACCTGCTGACCATGAAGGCCTATACCGGCTCCTCCCCCGAGGAAACGGAAATTCCGGCGGAGCTTGCCGACCAGGCGAACTCGTTCCGGGAGAAGCTGGTGGAAGCGGTGGCGGAGACGGATGATGCCCTTCTCGAAAAGTACCTGGGCGGCGAGGAATTGACCCAAGAGGAGCTGAAGACCAGTCTGAGGAAGGCCGCAGCCGGCGGCAACCTTTTCCCCATTCTGACCGGTTCCGCTCTCCAGACCATCGGTGCCGGCTTTCTGCTGGATGCAATTACCGATTATCTGCCCGCCCCCGGCGAAAGAAAGGTGAAGGTGACCAGGGACTCCACAGAGGAAGAACTCGAGCCTGCGGAGCAGGGTTCTCTGGCGGCGCTGGTGTTCAAGACCACCGCTGACCCATACGTGGGCAAGCTGACCTATTTCCGGGTGTACAGCGGGACCATCGAGAGCAACTCGCACGTGTGGAACTCCAGCCAGGGCACCGCCGAACGCATTGGCCAGCTGTATATGCTGCGGGGGAAGAACCAGGAAACCGTGTCCCGGGTAGGTGCCGGGGATATCGGGGCGGTCGCCAAACTCAACGTGACCAATACCAATGACACTCTCTGCACCCAGAACCAGCCCCTGAAACTGTCTCCCATCACCTTTCCGAGGCCGGTCTTTGACGTGGCCATTTATCCCAAAAGCAAAGCCGACCTTGATAAACTCGGCTCGGCCATCGCCCGCATTACTGAAGAAGACCCCACCCTTGAGGTGCGGCGGGACGCGGATACCGGGGAGACCATTCTCTCCGGCATCGGGGAGACCCAGGTGGAGGTGGCGGCGGAGAAGATGCAGCGCAAGTTCGGCGTCAGCGTGAACCTGGAAACGCCCAAAGTGCCCTACAAGGAGACCATTGTTGCAACCGTACCCTCCGCCGAGTACAAGCACAAGAAGCAGACCGGCGGCCACGGACAGTACGGACACGTCATCCTGGAACTGGAGCCATTGCCGCGGGGCAGCGGCAACCAGTTTGCCGAGCGTGTGGTGGGCGGCACGGTGCCAAAGAACTACATCCCCGCCGTAGAGAAGGGTTTCCAGGAGGCCATTCAGGATGGCGTGCTGGCCCACTTTCCGATAGTGGACCTCAAGGCTACCCTGTACGATGGCAGCTTCCACCCGGTGGACTCCTCCGAAATCTGCTTCAAGATAGCCGCCTCCCAGGCGATAAAGAAGGGTATGGCCCAGGGGCAGCCCATACTCCTGGAGCCTATAATGAACATGAAAATCACCGTCCCCAACGAGCTCACCGGTGATATTTTGAGTGACCTCAATACCAAGCGGGCGCGGGTGCTGGGAATGAACCCCCAGGGTGACATCAACGAGATAGAGACCCAGGCCCCCCTGGCCGAGGTGCAGCGCTACGCCATTGACCTTAAATCAATGACCCAGGGCAGGGGCATCTATACCATGGAGTTCAGCCACTACGAGGAAGTGCCGGCGCACGTGGCCCAGAAGATTATCGCGGCGAGACAGGCGGAGGCGGCGACGGAAAGAGCGTAAGGGGAATTTCCTGACCGCGCTGTCTCCCAGCAAAGACGCCGGCGCATCTGAGGGAGACCAAGGAGGTGAGGTTCAGCCTTGACTACAGCAGCCTCCGGGGAAAGGGTTGGTGAGGTAATCGAGGCCAGCACTACGGAGTTCGTAGCCCAGTGCTACGAGCTGTACTGCTCGCCGCCGCTGGGCAGCCTGGTCAAGACCAGGGATGGCGAGGTGGAGCTTTACGGCATTGTTTACTATGCCGCCACCGGCAGCCTGGAACCGGGCCGAAGGCCCATCGCCCGCGGCGCGGACGCCGCCAGCGAAGACGAAATCTACCGCTCCAGTCCCCAGCTGGCGAAGCTGCTCAAGAGCGAGTTCAGCGCCCTTATGGTGGGGCACAAAGAGGGTGGTGTCCTCCGGCATTACCTGCCCCCCAACCCCGCCCGCATCCACGCTTTCGTTTACGGCTGCCCGCCGGAAGAGGTCAGGGAGTTCAGCGCATCGCTGGCTTTTCTCACCGTCCTGGTCAATGCGCATCTGCCTGTGGGCACGGACGAACTGGTGGCAGCGGCATTACGCTGGATGGGCCGCACTCATGAGGACCCGCACCGTTTTCTGGTGGCGGCGGGCAAAGAGCTATCCCTCCTGCTCGGCGGACAGCTCAATCAGCTCAAGTCGATTCTGGGGAGGCTGAAATGACGGAGAGGCTCGGCATAGTGGTGGCCGGCTCGCTGGAGAAAGGCGTGGAGGTCAGGCTGGACGGTCCGGTGTCCGTGGAAGATATGGCGGTGGGGCGCTACGTCACCATCGAGGGGCAGAAGCAGCGCTTCTTCGGCATGATACATGACATCAGCCTGGGCGTCACCGATGAGCGGCTGACGCTCATGCCGCCGGACATTTCGGACCCCTTCATCACGGAGGTAATTTCCGGCACCGGCGCTTACGGCACC
>CAZZAU010000019.1:0-12684 GCA_964652725.1 uncultured Dehalococcoidaceae bacterium
GCGGTAGCAGTAATAGTTGGGGACGTGAATGTGCCCGGGGATGGGCGGGACCTCTTCCGTCACCCCCCTGGCCAGGTTTGTGGCGTGGGCCACCCCCCGCGAGGTGCCGTGATAGCCCATATTCAGGCTGATTATCTTGTACTTCCGGCTCCCCTTCAGCTTCCAGTACAGGTTGGCCACCCGGAAAGCGGCATCCACGGTGTCCGCCCCGGTGTGCATCCACAGGAAACGGTCCAGCCCCTGCGGGGTGATGGTGGCCAGCTTGCGGGCCAGTTCTATGCTGGGCAGATTGATGAAGCCGCGCAGGATGAAGGAAAAGGCCAGCTTGTCCATCTGCTCCTTGGCCACGGCCATAATGTCCGGCCGGTTATGGCCCAGGTTCACGTTTATGGCCTGGGAACTCAGGTCCATAAGTTCCCGGCCTTCGGTGTCAACCAGCATAACGCCCCGGGCGCGCTCGATGACAAAGCTCTGGTTCTTACCCACGGTAGCCAGCCCGTGCAACACATGTTCATTATCGTACTGCACCAGCTCATCTGTTCCCATCGCTGTCTCTCCTCGTACCTTACCTCCGAAATTCATAAAGGGGCGGAGTTTCCCCCATTAAACACCAGTGGAGTGCCTCTATGCAAGTTGAGCGTCCCTCCGGTCCTGATTACGTCTGCGGAGTATTGACTTTGGCGCGGACAGGACTATAATGGCCTTACCCGATATGAAAGATACGAGGCGGCAGGCTAAAGGGATGATGACATATCCTTCTGTATGACCGGTTAGGTCCCGCAAGCCGGGCGTATTTGACACCCGCAGGCCAAGGAGGGATAACAACAGATGTTCCTGGTGAAAATAGCTGCCATCGCGGTGCTGGCTATGATGGGCATACCGGTTATTCTGATGTGGCTGAAATTTTTCAGGGATAGAAAAAGGGGAAAGCAGGAGTGAACGAGACGGTACCAGTCTACACGGCCGGACCGTTCTCCGACCCGAGGACATCCTGTTTTCCCAAAATTTCCTCGACCGGCGTGGCCCGGTACCGCTCGACTACCTTGCGGAAGTGGTAGCCGTAGACGCTGAGGCTGATGGAGAGAGGCAGCTTCCGGGGGCACTTCAGGAGGGTGGAAAGGAGGAGCCGCCAGTAATACCGCCGCCCGTTCTCCCTGAGCCCGAGCACCCACACTGACTTCAGGAACGCCCGGATATGGTACAGGCGCACCCGCGCCCTTCCTTTCATGCGCGGCCTGTACTCCTTCAAAAAGGTCTGTATCCTCTCATAATAGCAGCGCGGCGAGTAGATGGTCGCCAGGACTCTCCGATAGCCGCGCAGCAATGTCTCGTAGTCCATCCTGGGAATAAAGTTAAGGGTAAAGTCCGTGTTGTCACCGGTAAACGCCTTGATAAGCCGGTTCTCCTTCTTCAAACGCCGGTATAGCTGGGTGCCCGGCGGCGCGTTCAACAGGCCCACCATCGCGGTGACAATGCCGCTGTTCTGAATGAAAGCGATTTGCTTCTTGAATATGGAAAGAGGGTCGCTGTCAAACCCGATGATAAACCCTCCCTGCACCTCAAGGCCGGAGTTCTGCACCTTCTTCACCGAAGTTACCAGGTCCCGGCTCCTGTTCTGTGACTTATTGCACTCTATCAGGCTTTCCTCATTGGTGGTCTCGATGCCGATGAACACGGTATTGAACCCGGCCTCGACCATCATCCGCATCAGTTCGTCATCGTCGGCCAGGTTTATGGATGCCTCCGTGGAAAATGCAAAGGGATACCTCTTTTTCTTCTGCCAGCCTATCATCGCGGGCAGTATCTCCTGCTTGAGCTTTCTCTTGTTCCCGATGAAGTTGTCATCAACGACGAACACACCCGCCCGCCAACCCTGATTATAAAGCGCATCCAGCTCCGCCAGCACCTGCTCCTTGTCTTTGGTCCGGGGCCGGTGTCCGTTCAAAATGACGATATCGCAGAACTCGCAGTTGAACGGGCACCCGCGCGAATACTGGATACTCATCGACGAGTAGTGCTTCTTTTTCAGCAACGACCATAGCGGCACGGGAGTATTATTGATGTTGGGCCGCAGCTGGGAGGTGTACACGCGGCGGGCCCGGCCGCCGGCCAGGTCCTCCAGAAATAGCGGCAGAGTAACTTCAGCCTCCCCCAGCACCAGATGGTCCACGTCCTTGAACCGCCTGTGGTCCGTGGTGAAAAGAGGGCCCCCGGCCACGGTCTTTACGCCCAGCGCCTTGCAGCGGCCGACCACCTCCAGCACCGAGTCCTGCTGCACCACCATGGCGCTGATGAAAACGTAATCTGCCCAGGTTATATCCTCGTCGTTGAGCGGGCTGACGTTCAAATCCACCAGCCTCTTTTCCCAACCGCCCGGCAGCATGGCTGCCACCGTCAGCAGTCCCAACGGCGGAAAAGACGCCTTTTTGGCGATGAACTTCAGGGCATGCCTGAAGCTCCAGAAAGTATCAGGATATTGCGGATAAACAAGCAGGACTTTCAAATTATCTCCCGGGAACATTCGGATATTACCATTATAGCAAAATTCCTCGCCGCGGGATACCCCCCTGAATGGTAAATATTTGCGCCCGTGGCGTGCTATAATTGAATGGCCACACTGGCACCTGTCTGGAGGTAAGCTGATGGAGAAGCTGCGGGTCAACGGGAAACGTCTCCGGGAAACCATCAGAGAGACGGCGAGGTTCGGCGGGACGGAGAAGGGAGGCGTAAACCGGCTCACCCTCACCGACGCCGACCGCGAGGTGCGGGACTGGTTTGTCAGCCAGTGCCGGGCCGCCGGCTGCGAGGTGACCATCGATGATATGGGGAATATCTTTGCCCGCCGCCGGGGAAGGGACAATGCCCTGCCTCCCGTAGCCATCGGCAGCCACCTAGACACCCAGCCTTCCGGGGGGAAGTTTGACGGGGTCCTGGGTGTGCTGGCAGGCCTAGAGGTGTTGCGCACCCTGAAAGAGGCCGCCTTCACCACCACCGGCCCGCTGGAAGTCATCAACTGGACCAACGAGGAAGGCTCCCGCTTCACCCCACCCATGCTCGGCTCCGGGGTGTTCGCCGGAATCTTCGAGCGGGACTTCGCCCACTCCGTCCCCGACCGCACCGGCAAGAGGTTCGGGGAGGAGCTGGAACGCATCGGCTGCCACGGCCCGAACGCGTGCGGGGACCACCGCCTGGAAGCGTACTTCGAGCTCCACATTGAGCAGGGGCCGGTGCTGGAAAACGAAGGCACGCTCATCGGGGTGGTTACCGGCATGCAGGGGCAGCGCTGGTACGAGGTAACCGCGGTGGGGCAGGAAGGCCATGCCGGCACCACGCCCATGTCATTGCGGAAAGATGCGCTGGTTGCCTCCGCCCGCCTGATAGCGGAGATCCAGGCCATGGCGCTGCGCCACGCGCCCCTGGCCGTGGCCACCGTGGGCCTGGTGGAAGTACGCCCCAACTCGCGCAACGTTATCCCCGGCTCGGTGTTCTTCACCGTGGACCTGCGCCACCCTGATGACGCTGTTCTGGACGGGATGGACGGCGAGCTCAGGGAAGCCGCGCACGCGGTGGCGCCAGCCACGGGCATCAAGATAAATCTGAACAATAACTGGAACGCTCCGGCAATGGAGTTTGACGGGGGCTGCATCAACGCCGTCCGTGCCGCCGCCACCGGCCTGGGTTACAGCCACCGGAACATCATCTCAGGGGCCGGCCATGACGCCGTCTACGTCGCCAGAGTGGTGCCCGCAGGCATGATTTTCGTCCCCTGCCGTGACGGCATCAGCCACAATGAACTGGAGGAGACCAGCCAGCAGCACGCTGAAAATGGCGCCAATGTGCTTATGCACGCCGCGCTCGCCCGTGACCGGGACCGAAGCTGAGGAACTCGCTCCGTACGTTCTCTCCAGACCAGTCCAGCGTGAAAACGTTATAATTTCGTTACTTTTCTACTGGTCAGATTTATTACTATTTAATGCTCAGGAGGGTAATCTGAAAGGAGGAGGTATGGAGGATACCGTTCTACAGCCAGAGCTTAATACGACGGCGCAGGAGGCGATAGATGCGAAAAGTTGTTATCTCAATCATCATTGTAGCGGCTTTGCTGGTAGCGGCGGTGCCGGCATATGCCAATGGAAATGGAGCCACCAGGGTAAACCAGGCCATCTGGGTTGACGGGATGCTCTTCGGCACGGTGCTCACCCCTACCAACCTTCCGCAGAAAGGGAACTTTGACAAACTCTACAATTTCGACGGCAGCGGCTTGAGCGGGCAGAGGTCGGTTGGCGAAGCCAAACCGGGAGATGAGGACTACAACGGCGGGCGCTGGGAAGTACACCCGGTTACCTTCACCGAACTGGGTATCAGCATACATGACCCGGACGGCGACGGTGTGGTCAACTTCGAGCTGATGTCAGACGCGGAGGTGCTTGCCCACGCAGGCCTGGGACACCTGGAAATCGGCGGTCCCGCCGCATGGTTTGTCTGCCCGGTAATTCCGGAGAAATAACATCATCCCGGTATCCTCCGTCCTCCTTCCGTTTACAGCAACGGCCATCGTTCAAGCGGCTGCCTCTTCAGGGTTTGAGACAGCCGCCTTGCTTTGTTTCTCTTTCAAACGTTTCTCCCGGACTGCCGGTCGTCTCCACAGGTAACATATGAATTCGGACACGGTTGTGTAGTAAAATAGCAGCGGCAATATCCAGCTGCCCGGGAGGTGCGTTTGGCCGGTAAGTATCTGTCCCTTATCATCCCCACCTACAACGAGCGGGAAAACATCGTTCCGCTGGTGCAGCGGGTGCACCGGGCTCTTTCTGGCTATGACTATGAGATTCTGTTCGTTGACGATGACAGCCGGGACGGCACTGCGGAAGCGGCCGCCTCACTGTCACCGGAGTACCCGGTGCGGGTGATGGTGCGCAAAGGAAAGAAGGGTCTGGCCTCGGCGGTCATCGACGGCTTGAAAGAGGTGAGCGGCGAGCTGGTCGGTGTGATGGACGCGGACCTCCAGCACCCGCCGGAGGTCTTGCCGGAGCTGCTACGGGAGCTGCGCAACGGGGCTGATATGGCCATCGCCAGCCGATATGTGCGGGGAGGAAGCTGTGAGGAATGGGGGCTGCTGCGCAAGATAATCTCGCGGGGGGCCATATTCATCGGCCACCTGCTTCTGCCCTCCACCAGGCAGGTAAGCGACCTCATGTCAGGCTTCTTCATGTTCAAGAGGCAGGTGGCTGATGGAGCTGACCTCAAGCCCTTCGGCTACAAGATTCTGCTGGAGCTATTGCACCAGGGCCGCCACCGGAAAGTGGCCGAGGTCCCCTTCCGGTTTGAGCCCAGGCAGGCCGGCCAGAGCAAGCTGGGACTATCGCAGCAAATCGACTATTTGAAGCACATCTTCGACCTTATGCGGCGCAGAGGCGAGGTTCTGCGCTTTATGAAGTTCTGCCTGGTGGGGGGCAGCGGAGTGGGAGTGAATATGGGGTTGCTGTGGCTTCTGACCGAGGTGGGCGGCCTGTTCTACCTGGTGTCCGCCGCCATCAGCATCGAGACCTCTATTATCTCCAACTTCACCCTCAATGATTTCTTCACCTTTCCGGACCGGCGCCGTCAGGGCGCCAGGAACTTCCTGTCCCGGCTGGTAAAGTTCAATCTGGTCAGCCTGGGCGGGCTGGCGCTGAACCTCTCCATCCTCTGGTTTCTCACCAGCGTGGTGGGGATTTACTATCTGGTCTCCAACCTCGTTGGCATCGCCGCGGCCACCATGTGGAACTACCTGGTGAATTTCTGGTGGACATGGAAGTAGCCGGCCGCTGGCTGCGCCGGGCCGCCGGGTGGGAATACTCCTGGCTCGTCCTGCTCTTGCTGCTGCTCCTGGTCAGCCACTTCAGTATAATTGACTCCCCGGAGGAACCGCTCTTCGACGAGAAGTACTACGTGGAAGATGCCCGGACCATCCTCTCCGGTGAGGGCGAGTTGCGGCGGGAACACCCGCCTCTGGGCCAGCTCCTGGTTACCGCGGGCATGGCCATCTTCGGGGATGAACCTATCGGCTGGCGCTTCTTTCCCGTCATCCTGGGCACCGCGGGCATCGCTCTGTTCTATCTCATCTGCCGCCGCCTGGAACTGCCCAGAAGCGCCGCCTATGTGGCCACCTTTCTGCTGACAACGGAGAACCTGACCTACACGCAGGCGAGCATCGCCATGCTGGACGTATTCATGGTAACGTTCATGCTGGCTGCTTTCTGGTTCTACCTCAAGGGGAACTATCCGCTGGCGGGCCTCGGGGTCTGCCTGAGCACCCTTGCCAAACTCAGCGGCGCGCTGGCGCTCCCGGTCATCGTCCTGCACTGGCTGGTGGCGCGGCGGGACCGCCGGGTCTATTTCTGGGCCTCGATGGCCCTGGCCCCCCTGCTCTTCTTCGAGCTTCTGCCCCTGTTCGATTACTTCGTGACCGGAGGTCTCATCGAGCCTATCGGCCGGATAAAGGAGATGCTGGCGGCCACCAGCAGCGTGACTTTTGAATACGTGGTACACCCGTACGAGAGCCCGCCCTGGGACTGGCTATGGCGCGTGCAGGTTATGGTTATGCCTTACTGGTACACCCCACCCTACACCGGAGCCATTAGCTTCACCGTCTGGGCTATGATTATCCCGGGCGCGCTCTTCATGGTCTACCAGGCCAGGAAGGGCAACCGGGCCGCCCTGTTCGGCTCCTTCTGGTTTCTCAGCACCTACCTGGTGTGGATACCAATCACCCTCATCACCGACCGCGTAAGCTTTGTTTACTACTTCTATCCCACGGTGGGGGCGATATGCCTGGGGCTGGGGTTGGCCTTCCGGAAGACTATCGCCGCCACCAGGGAGAGGGCAATCTTGAAATGGGCGGCCCGCGCCGGCATAGCCCTGTTTCTTGTCGTTCACGGCGCCGTTTTCGTCTTCCTGTCGCCCGTGTTCGGAAAATGGATACACCTGTTCGAATTTCTATCGCTGTACTGAACTGTGCCCTGCCATCCGTCCCTGACAGGTTCAAGAAAGCGCCTGGAAAACACGGCTGTCCTCCGGCAAGAAATGGCTGCGGGGCAGGATTGCCTCCCGCAGGGGCAGAGCCAAAGAACGGCGTTTTCCGTGCCCTCTAGTTACCCCGTCCCCGGCCGGTCACCGGGATGACCTGCTCCACCTTCCCGTTTCTCACCCCGTAAATCTGGTCGTGAATATTGATGACCAGAGTGGCGTTATTGGGCACAATCTCCAGCCTTTCGCCGAACGTCACTTTGCGGGCGGGGCCGGTATAGTAAAGCACGCTGGTCTCGGCAGAGAGGCGTCCCAGCCAGAGGTCCGGGCGCCCCTTGACGGCGCCGAAGCTGGGGAAGCCGTTCCAGAAGAAACCCGGTTTCTCCCGGTGGGCGATGAGGGAATCTGCGCCGAGGGTCTTATAGCCGGCGTCCACGATAGCCCATTCGCTGTGCGAGGTGCTCATCACGGTGGTGAGCACCGTCACCGCGATGGACTCCCGGGTATTGCCCCCGGAGTACATATACATAATGTCGCCGATGACGCACTGGCCGGGATGAATCTCGGTGAGCTCGGCAAATTTGCCCTCTTTGCGAAAACGGCACGTGGAGCGGTAGGTTGACGAGGCGCCCACCGAGACATGGTGCAGAGCAAACCCCTGCTCTTTCAGAATCCGCGCCGTCTGGCACATCATGGTGGCCGCCTCGAAAGCGACCTCATCCTTGCCCTCCGGGGTGGGCCTGGCGCCCATCTCGTGCCCGTAAATGCCCACCAATTCGATGCCCGGAAGCTGCTGGAGCTTCCTCGCCAGCTCCAGCGCCGGCTCTCCCGGCGCAACGCCGAAGCGGGAGCTCCGGCCCAGGTCTATCTTGATAAGCACCCGGACCTGCTTGCCAGCGGCCCGAGCCAGCCGGGAGACTATTTCCGCCTGTTCCGGCATATCGATGACCAGCGCCAGGGCAAGCCCGGGCTTACCGAGGAGTTTTCTCAGTATCTCCCCTTTCGGCCCGCCGTAATAGTTGGGATGCGCGATAACGATATCCGTCAGGTCCTGCCCGGCCATAGCCTCTGCCTGCTCCACCGCCCCCACCTCAACGCCGCAGGCGCCGGCCTCGAGCTGCATCCTGGCAATGGAAACGTTCTCGTGTACCTTGATATGGGGTCGCAGCTGGAGACCCGCCTCAGCCGCCAGGCGGGACATCTCTCCGATGTTCGCCTCAAGCTGGTCAAGGTCCACCAGCACCGCCGGCGTATTCAGGGACGGATACAGTGTCTTTTCGGTCATTGTCCGGGCACCTCCCCTTCGCTGCTATCTGGCTCCGGCCACCGCTCTGGCCGCGGCCGCTACCCGCTCCAGTCCCTTCTTGATGTTCTCCTGCGAGGTAGCGTAGGAAAACCGCAGGTAGCCATCACCGAACCGGCCGAAGTGGGTGCCGGGAAGGGCAGCTACGCCGTGCTCATTCAGCAGAAAGTCGGCAAACTCCTCGCAACCCATCCCCAGTTGCTTTATATTGGGGAAAACGTAGAAGGCGCCCCGGGGACGGACGCAGCTTATGCCCGGAATCCGGTTCAGACCCTCCACAATCAGGTCACGCCTCTTTTTGAACTCGGCCACCATGAGGGAGACGCTCTCCTGCTGGCCGGTCAGCGCCTCTATACCCGCGTGCTGGATGAAGGGCGGGGTGCAGGAGATACTGTTGGAGATAAGCCGCACGATGGGATGAACCAGCTCTTCAGGCACTACGGCATAGCCCAGGCGCCACCCGGTCATAGCGTAGGTCTTGGAATAACCGCTGAGCAATATGGTGCGGTCCAGCATCCCGGGCAGGCTGGCGATGCTGTGGTGCTGGCCCTCGTAAACGATGTACTCATATACCTCGTCGGAGAAGACGGTGATGTCATTCTCCCAGGCAATATCGGCGATGGCGCTGATGTCCTCCCCGGTCAGCACACTGCCGGTGGGATTATGCGGAGAGTTCAGGATGATGAGTCTGGTACGCGGCGTTACTTTCGAGCGCAGCTCATCAATGTCAAAGCGGAAGTCGAGCTCCTCCCTTAGCGTGACCGGCACCGCGGTGGCGTCGGTGAAATTGATCATGGACTCATAGATGGGAAAGAGGGGGTTGGGATAGATGGCCTCGTCTCCCTCCTGAAGAAGTGCCAGGATGGAGTAGAACATAATGGGCTTGGCACCCGGGGTGATGATTATCCGCTCCGGGTCAACCTTGATGCCCCGGGTCTTCTCAAATTCCCCGGCCACCTGAGAGCGCAGCGCAACCAGCCCCTGGGAGTTGCAGTAGTGAGTGTGGCCCTGGTCCAGCGCCCGGCAGGCGGCGTCCCTGATGTTCCTGGGGGTGTCAAAGTCAGGCTCCCCTATCTCCAGGTGCACCACATCTCTGCCCCTGGCTTCCAGGGCCTGCGCCTTCGCCAGCACCTGAAATGCGGTCTCAATTCCCAGCCGGCTCATTTTATCGGACAGCCTCATCTGCGCATCTCCTCCTTGGAGCTTTCCAAACGGGCACAAAGTATCAACCGCACTATACCTGCTGCAGGCCACTTTTGTCAATTTGACCCCAGGTACGCCGGCACACCGCCGGAGGCGGGCGATACCGGAAATGAGCTACTGGTTATGCTCGACCTGCTCTGTGCCGGCACGCCCGGCGCTGAAACCCATCTCTTTTCCCTGCCTGTCCAGGTCCAGCGTGAGCAGGCGTTCCAGGGCGGGAAAGACTTCTCCCTCTGCATTCCGCAGGTCGATAGTCTTTAGATAGCTTTTGCAGTTCTGGCAGGTGTACAGGCGGTACACGCCATCTTCAGTGGTATGATAGCCCAGCGCATTCTGGTCCTGGTTGCCGCAGTAAGGACACCGGAGACGCTGAAAGACCCACTCGGTATCGCAGCGAGAACATACCAGGTACCTTGTCCCGAGCTCTCTGCCCAGAAAGGATATGTCCGGAACGCCGCCGCAAACCGGGCAGTAACTGCGCCGCCATCGCTCCTGGTCAAAAGAGCCGGCCAGGGCGCGGGCATGGCCCACCAGGAAAGGCTTCAGCGCGGCGTGCAGTATGGCACTGACGATGTTTTCGCCGGCGTCGCTGGCGGGGACGCCGGCGGGGACCCGCTGCTTCTCGTACCATTCCTCAACCACCGGTTCGGTTACGATTGACCCGGCATCAAGTTCCAGTATCGTCCCGGGAGCAACAGCGAAGAGGTCCGCGTAGTCGGCGAAGATGTCCCTGACCCGGGTGAAAGTTTCACGCAGCAGGCACCAGTCAAGGGCCAGCTCGTCAAAGGCGACAAGCCGCGAGCTGCGGTCGATACGCCGGCTAATAGCCTCGCGACTCAAACCCGGTTCGAGCCGCGAGGCTATTTTCTGCTCAAAGCCGTCCTGAACACGCAGCAGCGTCCGGTAAAACTCCAGCAGCCGCGGCAGCGCCCCTTCTTTGCTCGCCTTTTCTTCTAGATGCTGCAGCAAGGCGCCCGTTTCTGCCGGCAACTACTTCCCACCCCTTCTCAGCACTTTATCCTGATACCACTGGCCGTGATGTGACCTGGCGTACTCGGCGGACACGGAACCCCTGGAGACAGCTTTCCAGGACTCGGTCATCATGGGATGGATAACGCCCAGGTAAATGTGAGTAAAAAGCATGGGCGCGCTCACCACAAAGGCCACGTCGTGGAGAAATACCATCCACTGCATCAGCGCGGGCGAAGCCCCCTGAGCGAACCACATCACCAGCCCGGTCACCACGAAAAGCGTTCCAAAGGTGAGCACGATAAACCACCACAGCTTCTGGCCGGTGTTCATACGGCCCTGGGGCGGCATTCCCGTTTCATCGCCCAGGAAGTAGTACCGGGGAGCCGCTTTCAGCCAGGCCAGATCGCCTTTTCCCCAGGAGAAAGCGATCTTTAGCCCCTCCCAGGTTGACTTCCAGTTCATCGGAATATAAATCAGGGGCGCAACGATGAACACAATTGCCGCGATACGGTGGATGATGCGGGTCCAGCTATCCTGAGCCAGGAATCCCAGTTGCGGAATGAAGAGCACCAGCCCGGTCAGGAAGAGGACACAAAACGAAACCAGATGCACCCAGTGCAGAACGATAGTCGGCTTTCGATACATCTCAACTTCTTTCTGCATCTTCTCTCTCCTTCATTCTGTTAGTGTTGGCCCGGGCCACCAGATAGTTCAGTCCCAGCCCCAGCAGGGTCAGGCCACCCACAGCCCACCCCAGCGGCTGCACCACGTCTTGCCAGGCCGCGGTGACCCCGGAAATCTCGGGGGCGGCAGGCAGACCGTAAACGGCCGGGTGGTCATCCAGAACGTACAGGACGTGCAGGCCTCCCAGCTCCTTCTCGCCGTACAGGTTGGCGGCGGTCCAGCCTTTGGCCACCAGGCCCGCCACCCGCTCTCTGGCTATGGCTAGCATATCATCCCGGTCGCCGTACTGGAGCGCATCGGTGGGGCAGGTCTTGACGCAGGCGGGCTCCCAGCCCTCCGCGACGCGGTTCAGGCCGGGCGTCGTGCAGAAACTGCACTTGTCCATTTTGGAAAAGTCGATGATGCGGGGACCATCGAGTCGCGGTACGTCAAAAGGGCAAGCATCGACGCAGTAACCGCAGCCGGTGCAGATATCCTTGTTATAGGAAACGGTGCCGAATTCATTGTGGAACAGCGTCCCGTTGGGGCAGACCTTGACGCAGCCGGCTTCGGTGCAGTGCATACAGGAACGGCGGTTGAACAGCCATCTCACCTTGCCTCCCGGCGCCACCTCCCGGAACTCCATCTTCAGCCAGGTGGTGGGAGAGAGGTCAGCGGGGTTTTCGTAGCTGCCCGTGTTCACCGCTGCCACTCCGTTTTCTTCCAGGGGAATGGACTCGTCATTCTCATTCCATTGTTTGCAGGCCACCTGGCAACCGCGGCAGGCAGTACACCTGGTGGCGTCATACAGAATTGCTTTTTCGGCCATTTCTTTCTCCTACTGTCACCGTTTACGCCCTGCGGATGTTGACCAGAAAGGCTTTATACTCGGGAATCATGGTGTTGGCATCGCCCACGTGCGGCGTGAGGATGTTGGCGCTGTCGCCCGTGGAGAGGCCGGTGTACCCCCAGTGCCAGGGTATGCCCACCTGGTGGACGATAGTGCCGTTCATGCGGAAGGGCTGGAAGCGCTTGGTCACCACCGCTTTCATCCTCACCTGCCCTCGCCTTGATTCCAAGATGACCCACTCGCCGTTGGCGATGTTTTTCTCCGCCGCCAGCTCCTCGCTCATCTCCACGAAGGGCTCGGGCATAGCTTCTATCACCCAGGGCATATTCCTGGTCATCTGTCCGCCCTGCCAGTGCTCACAGACGCGGTAGGTGGAGCAGACGATGGGGTAACTGGCGCGGTCTCCCTGTTCTTGGGGCCGCCATATCTTGAACGCGGGGTTGTTCTGCTGGCCGGATATTGCGTTGCTTACCGGCGCTTCCCAGGGCTCGTAGTGCTCGGGCAAAGGACCTTCCGCCATCCCCGGCCCGAACAGCCGGGACAGGCCGTCATCCTTCATGATGAACGGGTACTTGGTATTCTCCGGGTCCACCGCCATGGGTGGCCAGCCGCCGTCCGGCACGTCCCCTACCCATTTATCTCCCTGCCACCAGATGACCGGATGCTCCTGGTCCCAGGGCACGCC
>CAZZAU010000019.1:12694-14195 GCA_964652725.1 uncultured Dehalococcoidaceae bacterium
AGGTCCACCGAAGCCCGGTTATAGATGATGCGGCGGTTCACCGGCCAGCACCAGGCCCACCTGGGGAAGAGACCGATGTTGAACGGGCCGGGTGTGAGGTCACGCCGGCTGGCGCGATTGCCCGGTATGGGGGCATCCGGCTCCTTGTCAGGCTCCACGTAGCTGTTACAGTAGAGCCAATTCCCCGAGCTGGTGGTGCCGTCATCTTTCAGCCCGCCGAAGCTGTCCATCAGCTTGCCTGTGGTGAGGTCATAGCCGTTGATTTCTTTGGCTACCGCGCGCACGTCTGGGTGGTCCTCGCCGTAGCTCCACGCCAACTGCGTTACGGACTCAGCGGCGGGGCCGCCTTCGGCGGCGTACATCTCCTTGAGCCTCCGGGCAAGCTGGTCCAGCATCCAGAGGTCATCCATGGCCACGCCGGGGCCATCAGCCGCCTTGTAACGCCACTGCATCCAGCGGCCGCTGTTGGTCACGCTGCCTTCCTTCTCGAAGGAGTTGAGCGCCGGCAGCAGGAAGACCTCGGTCTGGATATCGGCCGGATCCACGCCGGGACGGTGCCAGAAGTCCGCCGTTTCGGTATGCCATATATCGGTGACCACCAGCCAGTCGAGCTTTCCCAGCGCCAGCCGTTCCTGGCTCGCATTCGGACCGCCCACTGCCGGGTTCTGTCCCCAGCACATAAGTCCCTTGATGACGCCGGCTTCCATGGCTTCGAAGAGGGCTATGTGAGAGTAGTTTTTGCCCGCTTCAATCTTGGGCAGGTTATGGAAAGCGAACTCGTTGCCCGCTGTGGCGGCGTCCCCGTACCAGGCCTTGAGCAGGCTGACCACGTACTTGGGCGTATTCTGCCACCAGTTGGCGCTCTTTGGGTCGTTGCTCCTGGGGGTGATGCGCTCCAGGTACTTGCTGAGAGTGGTGTCCCCGTTCTCCGGCACTTTCAGATAGCCGGGCAGGATGTGGAACAGGAGACAGTGGTCAGTGGAGCCCTGCACGTTGGACTCGCCTCGCATAGCGTTGATGCCGCCACCGGCGATGCCGATGTTAGCCAGGAGAAGCTGGAGAATGCAGTACGAGCGGATGTTCTGGGCGCCATAGGTGTGCTGGGTGGTGCCCATAGCGTAGAGAATGCTGCCGGCCTTGCCCACCTGTCCGGAAGCGGCATAGGTCTGGCATATCTGCAGAAAGGTATCCACCGGCGCGCCGGTGACCTCGCTCACCTTCTCCGGGGTGTAGCGGGCGAAGTGTTTCTTCATTAGCTGGTAAACGCAGTTGGGGTCCTTCAGGCTCATGTCGCGCCTGGGTATGCCGTTCTCGTCAAGCTGGAACTGCCAGGAAAACTTGTCGTACTTCCGTTTGCTGCCGTCGGTTTCATTAGGGCTGCCGGCGTAACCGGAGAAGAGTCCGTCCAGTTCCGCAGCTCCCTGGAAAGCCGGGTTGACCAAGTAGGAGGCGTTGGTGTATTCCGTGATAGAGGTCATATTGTAGTTGCCCGGGCTGCGCT
>CAZZAU010000020.1:0-14160 GCA_964652725.1 uncultured Dehalococcoidaceae bacterium
TATCCGTGGCCGCGGCCAGCGTCTCCTCCCAGAAAAGCGCATCCCAGGTGCCGTCCGCAACGCCGGTGTCCAGCACCGCCGAGGCGATGGTGCCGGAAGATGCATATTCCCGCGTCCGGTAAAGCTCAAAGACGGAATTGTAGGCCGGCTGCTGGCTCTGGGCGGACTTCAGGTAAAGCTTCACGGTATGGTTGCCGTCCGCGTAGCCGCTGAAGTCCAGAATATCGCTGTAAGCCAGGTAGGAGGTGCTGCTGGTGGCGTGGGTAAATACCTCCACGTCATCCACCCGGATGCTGCTCTCGGCGGCGAAATTGGCATTTGTCGCCCTGAGATTGCTGTCTATCCTCAGTTCATCATAGGTGGCACCGTCCGCGGTGAAGGAAAGCGTCTTGACCAGCTGCCAGGCGCCGCTGTAATTGACTGCAACCTCGCTGTTATCCGCGGCAACCAGAGCGGGACTGACCCGGCTCACTTCAAACTGGGAGTTATAGGCCGGCTTCGCCTGCAGTGCGGACTTGAGATACAGCTTGATGGTGTGCTCGCCGTCCGCGTAGCCGCTGAAGTCCAGGGCATCACCATACCTCTGGTAGGAGGTGCTGGTGGTGGCGTGGGTAAACACCTCCACGTCGTCCACCCGGATGCTGCTCTCGGCGGCGAAATTGGCATGGTCGGCCCTGAGGTTGCTGTCTATCTGCAAGTCGTCGTAGTCGCTGCCGCTCTTGGTGAAGGTGAGGGTCTTGACCAGCCGCCACTGGCTCCCCCCGGCGGACGTCTCGGTGTTGTCCGAGTCAATCAGTACCGGACTGGTGGCGTGGACTTCGAACACGGAGTTGTAGCCGGTGCCCCCGTTTACTTGCAGGTAAAGCTGTACGGTATGCTCGCCGTTGGCGTAGCCGCTGAAGTCCAGGGTATCACTGTAGTCCTGGTAGGCGGTCGCCGAGGTAGCGTGAGTGAACACCTCCACACCGTCCACCCGGATGCTGCTGGTCACGGTATTGGCGGAATCGTTTACTCTGAGGTTGCTGTCAATCCGGAGATGGTCATAGTTGGCGCCGGTCTTGTTGAAGGTGAGGGTTTTGACCAGCTCCCAGTCCTCCCCGCTCGAGGAAGAGACCTCGGTGTTGTCCGCTGCCTCCAGGGTGGGACTATCCACCAGGGCGAGCACCACGTCCCCGGGGCTGTACGAGGCATCGGTCTGGTTGAGGACGCCCGAGGCGAAGTCCTCCTGGCTGGTCTGCTCCCAGATCCGGGAGACCCATGCCGTCACCGTGTTGCCGGAAGACGCTTCCTGCTCATTGAAGTAGGACCACGTGGCACCTACCGTCAGATTGACCAGCACCGTCACCAGTATGGTTATGCCGGCTACCTTCTTGCTCACCCGTTACACTCCATCGTTTCTGAACCACGGGGGGCTGGTTTCCGTACCAGCCCCCCGGTCCTCTGCGCCCGGCTCCGCAGAGCCAGGTTGCATCTCAACACGCTGCCCCTAGTCAGCCGCCGCCTGCTCCAGAGTGAAGGTAACATCGAAGCTCACGCTGTCGCCCTGAATATTGTTGCCGGCGGAGGTGGGTACCCGCCACAGGACGACAAAGTCATCCGCAGCGGAGGCGGCCATTGAAGCCACCACGGCATCAAAGCTGACGCTGCCATAGCTGTCTATGTCGCTGTACTCGAGGGCGGTGGGGTGGGCGTAGGTGGTGCCGTCAGACTTGAGGCCGATGTCCCCGCTGCTCCAGTCACCGCTCTGGTCGATGTCCAGGAAGGCGGCTATCTCCGCCACGTCGCCGAGGTCACCGCTGCCGTCCCCGAACTCGCCGCTGTTGCCGCCGGTGTTGGTGATGGCCGAGAAGGCCACGTCCAGCTCTCCGCTCATGGTGCCGGCGTTGGCCAGGGTGGTGCTGCCGCTGCCGCTGTCACCGGGCGCCACGGCGCTGGCGGAGAAGGTGGTGACGGCCGAATCGCCGCCGTCCACGTTGAGGTCGAGCGTGCCGGCGGTCAGGCTGTTGCCGGTGCTGCTCTCCGTATCGGAGAAGTACGCCCAGCTGCTGGCGCCCACCATTCCCATGACCAGTAGGGCTGCTAACGTTAGACCGAGAATCTTTTTCATCTTTTTCCTCCTTGTTATTGGGTCACCGGGGATTACGCTTCCGTACTATGCTTGTGCTGTTTCATTTCATCTGTACTACCTCCGCAGCAGGGGGGCAGCCAGCGCTGTCAAGCCAGCGCTCAAATGACCGCATCGAGGCGGCCAGGGACTCCTCCAGCTCCTGCAGTATCATATCGGCGCCGGCGGGCACCGGCCCGGGCGGGGTTCGCCACAGGTCAGGCCACACGGACGGCCCGTCATTTTGCCTCTTCCGTTCATAGCGGTATCCGGCCTGCACCGCCGGGACCGGGTCCGCGGCCATCCGAGCCTGGCCGGCTATGGTGGCTCCGGCCGCGGCCGGCGCCAGGTTCCGGGCTGGCGCCGGTTCTTCTTCCTCCCGGAACGCTTCCTTGATTATCTCCTTGACCAGCAAGGAAACCAGAAACAGGCCGGGCAGGATAACGAGAAGGAACCAGCCGAGCTTGCTCCTTATGAAACTGACCAGGTAGCCCACCCTGGGGATGGTGAACAGATGGACGCCTCTGACATCACTGACGGCCACCGTCCAGGGGTCGGGCTCTTCCAGGGCATCTCCCCTGGTCAGCAGGGCGTCCCCATCCACGGAAAACACCCGGTGGGTGACCAGCTCCCCGTTGCGCTGAAAGGTGATGACCGTTCCGGGCTCGATGGCGCCGGCGGCTTTGCTGCTGACCACCAGGTCCCCCATATTGATGGCCGGCTTCATGCTCTCGCTTCTCACCAGGTACACCTCGTGGGCGGGGGAAAGGTGGAGGAAGCCGAAGCCGGCGATGACCAGGGTCAGCGCCGCAATTATCACCCAGCTAAAAATCTTCCTTATCATTCTGTATCTCTTGTCCATGATTTCTAAACAATTTCTAAACAATTTCTGAATACAGTTTAATAGTGAACGGAAACAGTTCCAATAGGGCAATAGTACCTCCGGCCTATAGAAAATAGTCCAATATCTGTATTCGGAAGTACATCTTCAAAACTCAGGTACTGTCTGCCGGGGGGCCTGCTCCACAGCGCGGCAAAGCTGTTGAAGGCTTGGCGAGCGGTACTGTCACGGCCTGAGAACACTGCGGTACCGGTACCGTTTCCGCATCTTACGCCCAACGGCGTAGAGGCAAAATCGATACGCTGCTGGATTGACCGGCAACTGCGGTGATATTATGGTAATAGTATCTTTGCTAAAGAAAGGAGGTGAGACAGGCATGAAGAGAAAAGTTCTGTTCCTGGCCCTGGCTCTGTCCCTGGTGATGGCACTGGTGCCGGGAACGGCCCTGGCTGCCAAGCCGGAGGCCTTCAGCGCCAGCGGGACCATCACCGGCATTACCCCGGGGGATGTGTTCCCGGCGGGCAACAGCGGCCGCTTCGTGGTGGCCGAACGGGAGATAACCGGCGTACTGTCCGGCGACATCAGCGGCGATTTCACCCTGACCTACAAGGCCAACGTGGCGCTGGCCACTCAGGCAGGTCGTCTCTACGGCACGCTGGCGGTGGACGGACACACCGCCAAGGTAAACGGCGAAATCCAGCCCCTGGAGTGGCTGGGGGCACCGTTCGCCTCACCCGCGCTGCTGACCATCGACGGGCGCTGGGCCTTCACCGGCGCGCGGGGCCAGGGAAACTTCAGCGCCTGGGCTATCGTCATACTTACCCCCGAGGGCCACGTCGCTTACATCGTGGACAGCGGCTTTGCTATGACGGGAAGCTGGTAAGTCACCGACAACCCCTGAACGAAGAAAGGGCCCGGCAAGGAGAGCCCTCTGCTTTGATACAGAGGGCTCTCCTTTTTCTATCCCACCCACGGAGACGAGGTGCCATATGTTATATATTTGCAATTTTTCCGCCTGCCATTTTATGACTTTTTGATGGCGCCTGCACTAGAGTTGAGGGAAACGGCAGGAGGGGATGCTATGGACATGTCACAGGTCCGGCAGTGCAGTATGGAAAGCTGCGCGTACAATGCCAACCGTGTCTGCCACACCCTGGCCATCACCGTGGGCGCACACGCGGAATGTAACACCTACGTTCACGGCAGCATCAGCGGTGGCTTCAAAGAGGCGATGGGGGGAGTTGGCTCGTGCCTAGCGGCAGAGTGCAAGTTCAACGAGCGGCTGGAGTGCCAGGCCCCGGACATAGAGGTCTCCAGCCACGGCATACATGCTGACTGCGAGACGTTTGAGAAAAAGTGAACGCCGGCAGGAACCGTCAGGGCCACATGAACAGGCAGTATCCGGAAGAGAGCCTGTCCGGGCAATCTGCGGGTGTTTGTACGCTCTGCCCGGGTACTTTCGTCCGCCATGACCATCGGGGGATTTACGCGGCTCCCCGCCGGTGCTTAAATACGCCGAAGGAACCGTAACTTTGCGGCACCGTTTGCGTTATCCTTAAATGGATAGAAACCGCAGCGGCAGGGAGCTAAGGGACAGATGACAGCGGACAAGAAATGCGTCATGATCGTCGAGGATAACCCGAGGATAATGAGAATGCTTGCCATAAAGCTGAAGCTCGAGGGTTATGACGTTGTTCTCTCGCAGGACGGGCAGGAAGCGATGGGCCTGATAGAGGTGCGCCCGCCCGATATTCTGGTCCTGGACCTGCTTTTGCCTGTGATGGACGGGTTCGAGTTGCTGCGCAAGCTGCGCGTTTCCTCCCGGACGCCCGTTATCGCCTGCAGCGCCTCCGGAGACCTGGGACCAAAAGCGCTGGGGTTCGGAGCCGATTCCTTTATCGCTAAACCCTTTAACCCGGACATGATGGTCGGCAAGGTAAGAGAGCTGCTGGCGGTGGGCAACTGACCGCGCCTGCGTTTCTTGCGGCATCCAGACGGCCCTGCCCGGCTTCCATAAGAGCAGATGGAAGTCAGAAGACGTATACTTGTTGTCGATGATGCGCCCGCTATTCTGAAGGTCCTGCGCATCAAGCTCAAGCTCAGCGGTTATGATGTTATCACCACCACCAGCGGAGCGGAAGCCATCGAGCTGGTGAAGAGCCGGAACCCTGACCTGGTACTGCTGGACATGCTCCTGCCGGACGTAAACGGTCTTGAAGTCCTGGGCCAGGTGCGCACTTTTTCCAGGGTTCCGGTTATCGCCTTCAGCGCCAAGCTTGACGCCGGCCCCGCCGCTATGGAAAAGGGGGCGGATGCCTTCATCACCAAGCCGTTTGACCCTGACCTGATAGTCAGTAAAATCAAAGCCCTGCTCAACCACGATAGCTGACCGGGCCCGGGCACTGCCCCGCCTATGCGGCCCTCAGCCCGTTTTCCACGATGGCGTGCAGCAGACTGATGATGCTCTGCTGCACCCTTATGCCGGCGCCGTCCACCCCCATCTCCGCCCGCAGGGCGATGCCGTCCACGGCCCCGGCCCTGACCGCGGCGTCCAGCATCCGGTACTCCGTATCCCCGTCCTGGAGCAACTCCGGCTGCTTCAGCAGATAGCCCGCCATCGCGGTTATGGCATAGGCCCCCCAGTTGGAGACGGAGGCGGGAAAAACGATGTCCGCCCCCACCGCGCAGGCCCCGCCCTCCTGGCAAGGGCAGCGGCAGACGTCAGCATACGGGGTTACCGCCCTTACCGTCTCCTCAATGGCGCCGCTGCCCAGCTCATTGCCCCTGTCTATTACGCCGATGGTGGGTATCCCGCGCCTGGCCGCCTCGTAGAAAGGCTCCTCCACCCGCGGCAGGGGGCCTTCGGTCTCCACGTCATAGCCGGCGCCGGAATGCTTGACGCCGGCGCGGTTCGGCCCCACCGTCTCCACGCTGACCATCACCGCGGGAGAACATTCGTCCAGGATGCCGGCGGCGATATCCCTGCTTTCCGCTTCACCAGCCACGGGAAACAGCATTTCTCCGGCCGCCGCGCTCCTGATGCCGCGGGCCCGCTCGAAGGGCAGCACGTTGAGGCCGGCGGCCCTGGTGACGCACCGGGCCACTTCCTGGTCGGCGGGGCCGGAGACCAGCACCGGCAACCCTTTGAGCCCTAAGCGCACCACCCTGGCCAGGCTGGCCACCCCCAGCGGCCCGTCCGTCTCCCCCCAGGGCATATTGGGCAAGTAACCGAACTGGTTCACCAGGATGACGCGGTCTCCTTCCCCCACCCGCTCCAGCAGCTTTCGCGCGGCCGCCAGGCTCACCGGTCCGCCACCCAGCTTCCCGGCGGCGCTTTCATACAGGGCGGGCACAATCCATCTGTCCGGCCGGCCGCCCCAGCCCGCTCCCACCGTCACCAGGCGGTCTATGTTCAGTGCCGTAGCTTCCATAACTCACCCCCCTCATACGCTCCGGCCGTCTGCGCTCAAGAGACGTTTGACTTCAAGCCCAGATTGCCGGCCCTATTCCCTTTCCAGTTCGGCGCGGATGCCTTCATAGAATTCCAACGAATGCGGATTCATCAGGGCATCCCGGTTGGTGGCGGGGCGGCCGTGGATGACGTTGGTAACCGCCATTTCCACTTTCTTCATATTGAGGGTGTAGGGAATGTCCGGCGTCTCCAGGATGCGGGCCGGCACATGCCTGGGGGAGGCATTCTCCCGCAGCCTTCTCTTGATACTGTCTTTCAGTTCTCCGGTCAGTTGGTGCCCCGGGGCCAGCCTGACGAAGAGGATAATGCGCTGGTCGCCCCGCCACTCCTGCCCGATGGCCAGGCTGTCCGCCACCTCCGCCATCTTCTCCACCTGGTTGTAGATCTCGGCGGTGCCGATGCGCACGCCGGAAGGCTTGAGCACCGCATCCGAGCGCCCGAAGAAAGTGATACCCCGCGTATCACCGTGCATCATTATATAGTCGCCGTGACGCCAGACCCCCGGATAGACGTTGAAATAGGCTTCCCGGTACTTCTCCCCGTCCGGGTCGTCCCAGAAATAGAGGGGCATTGAAGGCGCCGGCGCCTCGCAGACCAGTTCTCCGGTGCGGTCCAGCACCGGGCGGCCGCTCTCATCGTAGCACTTCACCTTCATACCCAGGGCCGGGCGCTGCGTTTCCCCGGCGTAAACGGGGAGGGTGGGGCTGCCCTGGGCGAAGCAGCCGTTTATGTCCGTGCCCCCGGAAATGGAGTTGAAATGCAGGTCCTCCTTGATGGCGCGGTAGGCATACTCAAAGCCTTCCGGAGACAGCGCCGAGCCGGTCTGGGATATCTCCTTTAATGATGACAGGTCATAGTCGCGGCCGGGCTCTGTGTTCCGGCTCTTCAAGAAATTGATGTAGCTGGCGCTGCAGCCGAAGACAGATATCTTCTCATCGCAGGCCATCTGCCAGAGGGCGCCGGGATGGGGGTAGGCGGGGTGACCGTCATACAGCACCACCGTGGCGCCCACCGCCAGCGAGCTCAGCAGCCAGTTCCACATCATCCAGCTACAGGTGGTGATGTAGAAGATAACATCATCGCGCTTGAGGTCCGAGTGCAGCAGCAGCTCCTTCAGGTGATTGATGAGGACGCCGCCCCCGCTCTGCACCATGCACTTGGGCTTGCCGGTGGTGCCGGAGGAAAACATGATGAAGGCAGGGTGGTCGAAGGGAAGCTGCTCGAACTCGAGCAGGGGGTGCTCAGCCCGGGAGATGAACTGGTCGTAATTTACTGCTGCGGGGATGCGGCTTATGTCAGCTTCCTGCCCCAGATAAGGCACCACGATGACTTTCTCCAGCGAGGGGATGCCCCGCGCCACCACGGCGGCGTTGTCCAGCGAACTGAAGGCCTTTCCCTTGTAGAAATAGCCGTCCACGGTGAACAGCACTTTAGGCTCTACCTGGCCCAGGCGTTCCAGGGTGGCGCCGGCGCCGAGGTCCGTGGCGCAGGAAGACCATACCGCGCCGATAGCCGTAGCCGCCAGCATAGCCACGGCCGTCTCCATAAGGTTGGGCATATAGGCCGCCACCCTGTCCCCCGGCCTCACCCCGGTCTCCCGCAGCGACTGCGCCAGCCGCGCCACGGCCGTGTAGAGCTGGGCGTAGGTCATCCGGGCCGCTTTCCGGTCCTCGCCGCGGAAGATGAAGGCGGTGCGACCGTCCCGGTGCCTGAGCAGGTTCCCGGCGAAGTTGAGCCTGGCGCCCCCGAACCACCCGGCACCGGGGAACCGGGTCAGGTCGTCCACCACTTCGTCATAGCCTCGCGAGAACACTACGGGGGCGAACTCCCACACCGCCCCCCAGAACGCGGGAATATCCCTGACCGACCATTCATACAGGCTGTCGTAGGAGTCCAGTTCCAGGCCATGCTTCCCGTTGACGAAATCGATGAAACGAACCATATTGGAGCGGGCGATGCGCTCCCGTGACGGCGTCCAGAGCAGTTTACCCATCACAAACCGGCCTCTCTGACAGTGTAGGCCAGGCGGGCGGCAAAATCAATTCAGGGGTGGGGGTGCGCCCGGTGTGCGTTGCCACCCCGCACCGGGGAGACTATAATAGGAGGGCGGGACCGCCGTCTCCGGCGGCATCCACGCCGGGACCCGGATATGGAGGAGATTACCTATGGCAGAAGCACGCGTGCAGCGCCCCATCGAAAGGAACATCGCCATGGAACTGGTGCGGGCTACGGAAGCCGCTGCCCTGGCGTCGGCGCGGCACCTGGGCATGGGCAGCAAAGAAGTGGTGGACCAGGCCGCGGTGGACGCGATGCGCTATGTTCTGGGTTACATCGCCATGGACGGAATCGTGGTCATCGGTGAGGGGGAGAAGGACGAGGCTCCCATGCTCTACATCGGCGAGACCATCGGCAACGGTTCCACGCCGGCCGTTGACATCGCCGTTGACCCGGTGGACGGCACGCGGCTGGTGGCGAGGGGCCTTCCCGGCGCCATCTCGGCCATCGCCCTGTCCGCCCGCGGGACGATGAAATGCCCGCGCGAGTTCGTCTATATGGACAAGATTGCCGCCGGCCCCGAGGCCGCGGACTGCATCCACATCGAGGCCACGGTAGCCGCGAATCTGGGCAACATCGCCCGGGCCAAGAAGCGGAAGATATCGGAGCTGACGGTGGTGGTGCTGGACCGGCCCCGCCACGAGC
Organism: uncultured Dehalococcoidaceae bacterium; assembly: GCA_964652725.1. Classification (GTDB taxonomy): domain Bacteria; phylum Chloroflexota; class Dehalococcoidia; order Dehalococcoidales; family RBG-16-60-22; genus CAZZAU01. The sequence continues at coordinate 9,118 of CAZZAU010000020.1, forward strand.
AGCTCCTCTCCGAGATACGGCAGGCCGGCGCCCGGGTAAAGCTGATAACGGATGGAGACGTCTCCGCAGCCATACAGGCGACCCTCCCGGATACCGGCGTGGACGTGCTTATGGGCGTCGGCGGCACGCCGGAGGGCGTCATATCCGCCGCGGCCATAAAATGCATCGGCGGAACCATACAGGGCAAAGCCTGGCCCCGCGATGAAAAGGAGCGGCAGGCGGCCATTGCCGCCGGCGTGGACATCGGCAAGATTTACACCATCGATGACCTGGTCAGCGGGGAGGACGTGTTCTTCTCCGCCACCGGAGTCAGCAGCGGGGAGCTACTGGAGGGAGTGCGCTACTTCAGCGGCGGCGCCAGAACCTCCTCTCTGGTGATGCGCTCCCGCTCCGGCACCATCCGCTGGGTGGAAGCTCTGCACAATTTCGACCGCCTGGACAAGCTGAGCCTCCTGGAATTGCACTGAAACCCGTATCCCCGCAAGAGGCAGTCCTGCAATGGAGCCCGGGTGGTGCCGTGATTTGCCCCGGCTACTACCCTTCCTGAATGAGCTGTATGGCAAAATTGCCGACCTGGCGGGTATCGAAGTGGGCGGAAAGGCTGCCGAAGGCCGCCGGCGCCGGCCCCTTGACTATAATGGAGACACCCTTGCCTTCCAGCGCGGCGCCCTCCTCCTCCAGGTCGTCCACGGCGAAGGCGATGTGCTGCACCCCCTCGCCATTCTCGTCCAGAAAATCCTTGTAGTTTGACGGCCGGTCTCCGATGGGTTGGATGAACTCTATTGGCACCGAGCCAATGTCCACGAACTTCGCCCTGATGGCGGGCTCGGCTTCCGGGAATTGGACCTCGCGCCCGGGGCTGGCGATGCCCAGAGACTCGTAGTACTGCACCGCCTTATCGATGTCCCTGACTATTACCGCAATGTGGTGAAGCTTCCAGTCTCTTGCCATGTTTCTCCTTTCTGCACCTTTGTGCTCCCGTGCCCGGCGCCGTGCGCCGGAATCTTTCCGCCTCTAATTTACCCTTTTTACAGGGGGAAAAGCAAAAGCCGGCCGGGGCCAGCAGGACAAAGGTCGCCTTGACACCTGGCACTCTTTAGTGCTATTTTCTGTCTTAACGGCAACGAGAACAGGGAGGCCACGGCGTGAGCGAGAACCAACCAAGAGCTGACGCCGTCTTTGAAGGCGGCGGAGTCAAGGGAATCGGGCTGGTCGGCGCGCTGGCCGTCGCCGAGGAGAAAGGCTACCGCTGGGTTAACGTGGCCGGGACATCGGCGGGGGCCATCGTGGCGGCACTGGTGGCGGCCGGCTACAGCGCCGCCGAGCTCAGAGACATTATGAACGGGCTGGACTATAACCGGTTCAAAGACCCCGGGTTTCTGGACCGGATTCCACTGGCGGGGCCGCTGGCCAGCCTGCTGTTCGAAAAGGGCATCTACGAGGGTGATTTCCTGGAGACGTGGCTGGAGGAGCGGCTCAAGGCCAGAGGGGTGGATACCTTTGACAAGCTTATCCTGGAAGAGTACCGTGACGATGAGCGCTACCGCTTCAAGCTCAGGGTCATTGCCTCTGATATCACCCGGGGACGGATGCTGGTGCTGCCGCAGGACATCAAGGACTACGGCATTATGCCCGAGAAGCTAAGCGTGGCCTTCGCCGTGAGGATGAGCATGAGTATCCCCTTCTTCTTCGAGCCGGTAACCCTGCGCAGCGCGCAGACCGGGAAGACAAGCTACATCGTGGACGGCGGCCTGCTGAGCAACTTCCCGGTATGGCTGTTCGATAGCCACGGACAGCCGCCCCAGTGGCCCACCTTTGGCTTCAAGCTGGTGGAGCCGGAAGAGGGCCAGCCCAACCGGATAAGAGGGCCGGTCAGCATGCTCGCGGCCCTTTTCTCCACCATGATGGAGGCCCATGACGCCCGCTACCTGCAGGACGAAAATTTTGTCCGCACCGTGGCCATCCCCACCCTGGGCATCCGCACCACCGAGTTCGACCTCTCTGCGGAGAGGAGCGAAGCCCTGTATCAATCCGGGCGGCAGGCGGCGGAGGGTTTCTTCGCCGGCTGGGACTTCGCCGGCTACACCGAGAAGTACCGCCTGGGAAAACCGGCCCCCGGCAGGAGAGACCGCCTTAACGAGAAAGTATGAAAGCGGTCAGCGACAGAGTTTCCCCATGAACGATACTTGGCTCAAGGACAAGAGCCTGGCCCTCTTCTTCACCAGGGGTGTTTCCCTCAGGACCTGGCACGATGTCGGCATGCTCGACCGCGAGGTGGCGCTGTACAACGAGCTGAGCCGGTACCTGAAGCACATCTACTTCCTCACCTACGGCGGCAAGGAGGAGCTGGAGTTCAAGCGCTATCTGGCGGACAACATCAGCATCATCCCCCGCAAGTATGTCCGCACCAATCTGCTTTACTCCATCTTCCTGCCCCTCATCCACCGCAAAGTCCTGCGGCAGGCACACTTCCTGAAGACCAACCAGATGTGGGGGGCATGGAGCGCGGTGCTGGCCAAACTGCTCTACCGCAAGAAGCTGGTGGTCAGGGCAGGCTATCTGCTGTCCCACCACTACCGGAGGGACCACCCCGGAAGCAAGAAAAACTACGTGATAAGCGGTCTCGAAAGGATGACCTACAAGCTAGCCGACGCCATAATCACCACCTCCCGGGCCAACTACGAGTACATAGAGCAGCGGTACCGCCCCCGGGGCAGGCATATCCTGGTGCCAAACTACGTCCAGACCGGTGTTTTCCGCCCGGCGGACAACGGCAAGCAACAAGGCTCCATCTGTTTTGTCGGCAGGCTGACTCCGCAAAAGAACCTGCTCGCCTTGCTGGACGCGCTTGAAGGGCTGCCCTGTTCCCTGACCATCATCGGCTCGGGGAAGCAGGAAGCGGAGCTGAGGGCCCTTGCGGAGAAGAACCGCGTCAGCGTGCATTTCGTGGGCAACCTGCCCAACCGCGAGTTGCCGGCGGCACTGGGCCGGCATGAGCTCTTCGTGCTGCCGTCACTATGGGAAGGAATGCCCAAGGTGCTGCTGGAAGCTATGTCCTGCGGCCTGGCGGTAATCGGCTCAAAGATAAACGGCACGGAAGAGGTTATCGTGGACGGGGAAAACGGCCTGCTCTGCGGAACTGACCCCGCTTCCATCAGGAAGGCCGTCCTGCGTGTTATCAATGATGCGCAGTTGCGCAACAGGCTGGGCGCCGGTGCCCGCAAGACCATAACCGGGCGCTACAGCCTGGAAAGCGCCCTGGAAAAAGAGCTTGGGTTACTGCAGGAGCTTGTATGAGCGCCAGAGCGGAAAGCCCCAGCAGGTTGTGCGCCAACAGCGCCATAGACCGCCTGATTGGCAGATACTGCCCCCGCCAAAACGCCGCCATTCTGGATGTGGGTTGCGGAGACGGCCTCTATTACGGTTTCTTTGCTTCCAGGGGGATAGCCGGACATTATGCGGGCGTTGACATCAAGGCGCACCCCCTTTGGCAGGACAGAAGAGAAGGCGGGCTTGACATATCATACGCGGTATGCGACGCAGAGAACCTGGCCGACCTGAACGGAGGGTATGACTTCATCATAGCTATTCAGTCTCTGGAGCACATGGAAAACGACGCCGCCGCTTTAAACAGTATGAAGGACTGCCTGAGGAATTCAGGGCTTATACTGGTGACGGTACCCGCCACGTGCAGTTTTGCGCTGTACGGACCGCACGGGCACAGGAGATACAGCCTTTCCTCTATCCGGAAATTGGCGCGAGACAACAGCCTGACGGTTATAGAGGCGGTCAGGCTGGGGGGAGCGGCTAATTTTGTACTCCACTTTATACTCTGGACTATCCCTGCCGTCTTTCTCAAGGTCAAAATATGGCGGTTCTACCAGAAGAGCCGGCGGGTTGTCAATCTCATCGAGAGGCTCTGGCGCCTTTCCCTGAACATAGACCGTACACTGCCCTTCGCGGCAGCGGGCTATGCGGTGGTGTTGAAATCGGAACCCGGACAGGACAATCCGTCAACCAGGAGCAGCGCCGGTGTTTAGAACACTTCTAAGGTCACTGGAACAAGCCAGGTACCGGCTTGCCAGCAGGGACGGCCTGGTGAAGAAACGGATAAACGGCCACCTGATGTACCTTGACATCCGGGATAAGGGGTTGCCGTAAGATGCCCTTTTCCACTGCTTTCAAATATGAATCCAGAGCCACCAAACCGGAGTACGTTTGGAGAAAGTACAAAAGTGTGCTCCGTGGGGAGATTCTGGACGTGGGCGCCGACCAGTGTGGACTGAAGAGCTTCCTTCCGTCAGGGACACGCTACGTGGGCGTTGACCTAGATGGGCCCGTTGACCTCAAGGTTAACCTTGAGGAGGAAGAATTACCCTTCGGCAGTGGCAGTTTCGACTGCGTCCTCTGTCTGGATGTCCTGGAGCACCTCGATAATATACACGATATCTTCGATGAGCTTTGCCGGATAACCAGGAGCTACCTTATCATTTGCCTCCCCAACCCCTGGGCCAGCTTCATGAACATGCTGGTCAAAGGATATTACCGTCACACGGAACGCCCGATGAAATTTTACAGTCTTCCCGTTGACCCGCCACCGGACCGTCACAAATGGTTTTTCGGGCTGCACGAAGCAGAAAGGTTCATTGTAGAGCGGAGCAGAAAAAACTGCATGGAAGTCATCCAATTGGACAAAGACATGCCGGGCCTGAGTCCGAAAATGGCCATCTATCGCCTGCTTTTCAAGTTCCTCAAGCACCGCGATGTGGCAGAGGAGAGCCTGTGGGGACGCAGGCTGTGGGCATTGCTGGCAAAGCATTCTCCCGATAAGTCGGAATAACCCTTATATGAGCCTGACCTCCATGAATACGCGGGTAGCGGCAATAGTTGACCGGTTCAGCCAGAGGTACCGCCTTGACCTGGCTTACGTCATCAGAAGCGAGTTCTGGATATACCTGGCGCACTCCCTCCTGATAGCCGGGGGGCTGGCCACCTCGGTGGCGTGGGCCCGCCTGGCCCCGAAAGAGGTGTTCGGCCAGTACA
>CAZZAU010000021.1:0-9513 GCA_964652725.1 uncultured Dehalococcoidaceae bacterium
CCGAGAGCTTGACGCCGCGCTCGAAATCGATGATGCCGAGCCTTTCGCCGAGCTGCCAGTGGGGGGCGGGCGCAAACCCGAACTCGCGTGGCCGACCCCCGGTGCGCACCAGAACGTTGTCTTCCTCGCTCTGGCCTAGCGGAACGGAGGGGTGGGGGATATTGGGCACCTGCAGCAGGAGGTCCTGGAGCTGTGCATCAAGGTGTTTTACCTCTTCCTCCAGGTCACGAATCGTGGTACGGAGGTTGCGGGCCTCCTCCATCGCTTCCAGGTCTGCTTTGCGCTCGCGGGCGGCCTCCTTGCGCGTGCGCCGCAGGTCTTCCAGCTCCAGGATTTTCTGGCGGCGCTCGCCGTCAAGCTGGAGAATTTCCGCCAGCGGGGCGGCGTCCCGGCGCTTCTCCAGAGCTTCCGCAACAGCTTCCGGGTTTTCCCGGATGAACCTCAGGTCAAGCATGGCTTTTCTCTATATATTATCACCTGTTTGCGTTCACGCTTTCTCCCGCAGCTGGGGAAACAGGATAACCTCTCTTATGGATTGCCTGTCGGTAAGCAGCATCACCAGGCGGTCGATGCCCACCCCCAGCCCGCCGGTGGGAGGCATCCCGTACTCCAGCGCCAACAAGTAGTCCTCATCGATGGTCCAGGCTTCCTCATCCGTCCCCTGGCGCTCCCTCTGCTGCTGGACGAAACGCTCGCGCTGCTCCTGCGGGTCATTGAGCTCGGTGAAGGCGTTGGCTATCTCCATACCCCCGGCGAAGGCCTCGAAGCGCTCCACCACCCGCTCCTCGCCGGGCTTGTTCCTGGCCAGCGGTGACATTGATACAGGGTAATCTTTGAGGAAGGTGGGCTGGACAAGCTGCGGCTCGACGAAGGTGGAGATAAGCTCGTCCACCAGTTTGGCCCAGTTTTTGTGCGGGTCCACTTCCAGGCCGAGCTCCTTCATTTTCGGTCTCATCCGCTCCCGTAGCCCGTCGGCGGTGGGATAGGTCACAAAGTCGATGCCGCTGTATTTCTTCACCGCATCACGCAGAGTGAGGCGGGGCCAAGGGGGATTGAAATCGATGGTGTGCGTGCCGAACTTCACCTCGGTGGCGCCCAGTACCTGCCGGCTAACCCGTGACACCATCTCCTCCACCATCACCATTACATCATTGTAGTCGGCGTAGGCCTCGTAGCTCTCCAGCATGGTGAACTCCGGATTGTGCCTGGTGGAGACGCCCTCGTTGCGGAAGATGCGGCCAAGCTCGTAGACCCGGTCCAGCCCGCCCACGATGAGCCGCTTCAGGTGCAGCTCCGGGGCGATGCGCAGGTAGAGGTCCCGGTCAAGGGCGTGGTGATGCGTGACAAAGGGGCGCGCCAGCGCCCCCCCCGGCGAAGGCTGCAGCACCGGGGTCTCCACCTCTATAAAGTCTTTCTGGTTGAGGAACTCGCGTACCGCGGTGATAACACGACTTCGGGTCTTGAAGGTCTCCCTGACTTCCGGGTTGCTGATGAGGTCCAGATAGCGCTGCCGGAAGCGGATGTCAACGTCGCTCAGCCCATGCCACTTCTCCGGCAGCGGTTGCAACGACTTGGACAGCAGGGTGAACTTTTCCACCCCCACCGTCGGCTCGCCGGTACGCGTCCGCAGCACGTTCCCCTCCACGCCGATGATGTCGCCGAGGTCCAGGTCCCTGAAAAGCTGCCCCTGTTCTTCGAGGAACCGGTCTATATCCTGAAAGAGCAGCTGGATTTTCCCGTAGCCGTCACGCACGTCGGCGAAGGCGCTCCTGCCCATACGGCGGAGAGCCATCACCCGGCCCGCCACATTAACGTGTCTGTCTTCTGCCTTGCCGGCTTCATGCTGCTCAAGAAGGGTGACCGCTTCCTGCGTGGTATGGGTGCGCCGGTAGCGGGGCGGGTAAGGGTCAATGCCCCGGGCGCGCAGCCTCTCCAGCTTTTGCAGCCTTTGCTCGATGATACGGTCAAGTCTGGTGGTCATTTTCACGTTCGGTTAAATAGTAAAAAGACTGAGAGTTAACAGCCCCCAGTCATCCGCTACATTATAAGCTATTGTGAAGCTATGGTAAAGAGCGTTTACTGGCCGATACGCGCCTCATGCGGCCACCAGTGGGTCAGAAGCACCGCCCCCGTTTAGTTCCATTTGCGCCCGGGGTGTCCGGCGTGAAAGAAAGCCAGTAAGGGAGGCGAAACGGCAGATTGTTCCGGAGACTTCAGGTCATCGCTGACCGGAATGGTTTCCTGCTGCAGGACTATTTCCAGCCTCGCCGGGCTTCTTGCCTTTACCAGCTCTGGCTTTTTCTATGTCTTCTATTGTCTTGTGGTATGCTTGTTCAACGCGGTCGAGTATCTTTTCTTTTTTCTCCTGGCCGGGGTTCCCGCTCTTGCTTTCCGGGGGGGACTCTCCAACCTCCTTCTGCTGGCCGGGAGTACCCGGCTCGCTCTCCGGAGCAGGCTCCGCAGCCCCGTTCTCAAGAGCAGGTGTTTCCGGTTGGCTCGCAAGAACAGGTTCGTCCGGTTCGTTCTCCGCGGCGGGCTCCTCGACTGTCCCCAACCTGGCTTTTACCCGGCTGAAGCTGTCCTGCACAATGCTTTCTATTTCCAGCAATTCCAGAGCATTTCGGGCGTCGTTTTCGGTTTCCTCGCTGATTTGTTCACGACTGAGAATATTTCCTACCCGGGCAAGATGGCCTTCCAGCCTTTCCAGGGCAGCCTCCGCCGGCGCCTCATCCTCCTTCTGTGCAGCTTGCGCAATCTCCTCGGCTCTGGTCTCGGCGAAGCGGATGAGATAGTTAACCTTCTTATCGGTTGAGAGAGCGAAGGCCAGCTTGACCTGTTCGTTAATGACCTTGACAGAATACATTGGCTCGCCCGGTATCGTATTCTCGGAAGCCCGGACCGACACGGCGTAACCGCCGGACAAAGTAACAACCAGCAGGATAGCCACCAGGGCGGCGGTCGGAACGAGGCGTCTCAACGATACAAATATCCCGGCTGCGCCTGGCTTCCTGGCGTAATACTTCTGCTGGTAGGCCATCTCTAGTCTGGCCTGGGTCCGCGCGATGAACTCGGGCCGGAGCCTGGCGGATTTGGCCTGGCGCCTTATTCCGAGGGCCGCCTGCAACAGGGGACGCAACTCCTCCGCGTCTTCAGGGTAGTCCCTGAGGCAGCTTTCCAGGTCCTCCCCCCGGAGCAGGCGCTCCAGGCAGTCGTTCAAACGGTCACGTTTATTGCCCATCTTGCATCAGCTTCCTCAGCCTGGCCAGGGCCACATGCTGAAGTTTCTTGACCGTGCCCTCGGTTTTCCCCATTGCTACTGCCGTTTCAGCCACAGACATCTCCATTCCAAAACGAAGGGAGATTACTTCCCCTTGCTTCGCGGGCAGCTTTTCTATCGCCCTCTCAAGCTCCAGCGCTCCCAGAGATTGCTCTACCTCAGCCGCAGGGTCGTCATCGGCCACAATAACTGTCGCCTCGGTAATGTAAGCACATCTGTTTTTCTTTGCGAGGCGATAGTAGTCAATAACAAGATTATGGGCTATCCTGAACAACCAGCTCGCGAAGGACCTGCCGTTATAGCGATAGCGGTCAAGGTTGTCCAGCGCCTTGAGGAAAACCTCCTGAGTGATATCTTCAGCTTCTCTGGCATGGTTGCCAACCCGCACGTAAACATAGCGGTATATAGGCCGCACGAACTCCTGGTAAAGCAGGGTGAAAGCACCCTTGTCTCCTTTTTGCGCCCTGGAGACCCAGTCCTCAATGCTGGCACGGGACTCCAGGCCTTGCTTTACTTCCCTGCCTGTTAAAACGAAGTAATCAGCCAAAGGTTGAACACAGCCTTGCGTTTATTTCGCTCCGGGGCGTATGACCAGTCCCGGAAGTGCCCCATTCACACTATACAGGAGTGCCGGCCCCGCCGTAAATACGCAGCGGTACCTGTTCTGCGGCGGCAACGCTCTCCGGCGCCACCCCGGGTATGCAAATGCCTCGCCCGCTTTGCTCAGACCGGAGCAGAAACCTTCTGTTCAACCTTCATCGTTACCTTTCCGTTATTTATTCTATGGAGACCGTTGCAACTCTTCGCTTATTACTCCGCCATTTTGCAGAGTCTCGCGATACAGACAAACCGGGAAAGCCCGGCGGCAATACAATAAGACAGCACGGGCAGGCAGCGTTTCCGCATTGTACGGTTGCCGCCCGGAACTGAAGCTATGGAAACAGAACACAGGCACCGGCTGATGAGCTTGCGAACGGTTGCCACGATTGCCACGCTGATAGTGGCCGTGGCGGGCTTTGTGATGATAAGCCCGCTGTTCTTCCAGCCGGGGGGTGGAGAACCCAAACAAAAAGTGCTGCTCAGTTTCAGCGTCTCGCCATATGCCGGAGCTGCCGGATGGTGCAGAGACCTTTCGGCCCTGCTCAACGCTCACGACGTGGGCGCGGTGGTATTCATTACGGGTGAAACCGCGGAGCAGCACCCGGAGTGCGTTTCCTATTTCAGCAGGAAAGTGGATATCGGAAGCAGGACCTACAGCAATACCGACCTCACGAGCATAGCCGATTATTCGCTCAAGCTGAGAGAAGTCGAGAAAGGCAAACAGGCCGTCGACGCCGCCGGTCACCTGAATTCAGCGGCCTTCAGCGCTCCTTTTGGCGCCACGGACCAGGATATCTACTCGTTGCTCAGCCGCAGCGGCATCATGGCCGATTTCTCTTATGAAAACCAGTATAACGTATATGAGGATGGCCAGTTCGTCAGATATGGTGCGGCAGTTTACGCGGGGCGTGATTACCCACCGGACTATTTCCCGGCGCTGGAGAATAAGGCCGAGCCGATGATTATCACTTTTGACGATACCGATTCCGTGCAAAGCATTGAAAGATTTCTGTCCGGGTTTGATATGGACCGCTTCCAGCTGGTGAATGCTTCTGAACTGGTGGGGTTCGTCCTGACGGAAAGATAGGACTGAAGATGGCTGCCCCGGAAACGCTCCAGACCAGTACAGAATTTGAAGACATTACATCTGCCGGCCTGCCTGAGACCGAGCCTGCCGGTGGAGAAACGGAAGACCTGTACAGGCACTGCAAGCAGCGTATATCCGCAGACGGCCGGATTCACGTAAGCCGGAAAGCATGGGCTTTCCGCATCCTTTTTCTCCTGAGTATAGTGTCCCTCGTGGCCTACACGTTGAGCGTAACCCTGCCCTCGGGTAACCTGCTTATTGCGTTCGGCATGCTGATGCCGCTGCACGGCGTGGCGGTTCTCGCTCTGGGATGGGTCTTCTTCAAGAACAGGGCGACTGGAAAGGTCCCTGACGACCTGGTTTCGGTAATCATCCCGGTTTACAACCAGGGAAAGCTCATTGAAAAGGTGGTGGAGGCGATTTTCAACTCAACTTATCCCAACCTTGAGGTGGTGGCGGTGAATGATGGCAGCAAAGATGACACGGCGGAAGTCCTGGACTCGTTAGCCCTGACCAATCCGAGGCTCAAGGTCGTCCACAAACCGAACGGCGGGAAACGCACCGCCGTGGCCGCCGGGTTCGAGGCATCGTCGGGCGACTTCGTGGTCCTCATCGACTCGGACAGTATCGTGGACAAGTACGCCATAGAAGAGTTCATGAAGGTCTTCAGCGCCAATCCGCGGGTAGGAGGCGTCGTCGGCAACGGCAAGGTCCTGAATGCCGGAAAGAATGCACTGACCAAATGTCAGGACACCTGGTATGACTTTTCCTTCAACATCCACAAGACGGCACAGACCAGGTTCGGGGCGGTGTTATGCCTCTCGGGCTGCCTGGCAGCTTACCGGCGTGTAGCCATCGCCCGGTTCATGTCTTTCTGGTCCAAAGAGCGTGCCCAGTATGGTGATGACAGGCACCTGACGAACTACGCGCTTGCCACCCCCTGGGCCAAAGGACAGCTGGCGCCCTTCGAAAGGCGCCTCCTGAAGTCCATGGCCGACTACGATGACGCGGAAGACAGAGGCCTGACTTCCCAGGCCTTCATTGAATGGGAGACAGTCTACGCGCCAACCGCCGTGGTCTATACTGAAGTGCCTGACCGTTTGAGGTTATACCTCAGACAGCAGATAAGATGGAGAAAGGGCTACCTGCGCTCAACGTTTTTTGCCAGCGCCTTTTTCTGGCGCAAGAATCCCATTATGGCGGCGCTGTTCTACCTGGAGTTTATGTACACCTTCACTGCTCCATTCATAGCATTCGGCATATTGCTGTATGTGCCTCTCGTTATGAGTTCATACTGGCTCCCTGTGATGTACATAACCGGACAACTGCTCCTCGGGCTGGGTACCGGCCTTGATTACAGGTTCAGAGACCGGACGACCAGGCTGTGGATGTACAAACCCCTGATGGATATGATTTCCACATTCATTCTTCCCTGGGTCCTGTTCCCCGCGCTTCTGGGTTTCAGACAGAACAAATGGCTGACAAGATAAGCGGAAAGTAGCCGGATATGCAGAAAGGCCCGGAGTTCAGTTCCAAAACATTTATCCTGAGACGAAACAGGCTGCTCGGCATCATCATTGGCCTGCTGGTTCTGCTGAGCCTGGCGCCCGTGTTCATACTCAAGATTTCAGCCGGAAGCACTGAACCGGCCACGGTAGTGGTGCGCGTGGACGATGTCCAGGATTTCGCTTTCAGAGACGCTCAGCTTTTCCTGCTCGAGGAAGGCACAGAAAACGGCGTGCCCCTTAGCCTGGCGGTAATAGCAGGTATGTTCGGTGAAGATACCGGACTGGTCCACGCGGTGAAGCTTGCACTCGAATCGGGTGCAGAAGTGACCGTTCACGGCTGGGAACATGAAGACCTGGCCGGTCTCTCGTTTGCAGAACAGGCGGCGCTGCTATTCCGGTCAAGGGGCCGGATACGGGAAGTCCTCGGTGCGGAGGTGCAGGTCCTGGTCCCACCGATGTTCAGCTACAACGAGGACACCCTCGCGGCGATGCGCCAGGAAGGCTACACGATAATATCAACGTACACGGACTTCTCTGAGCCCGGCCGGCTCCCGGAAGTGACGAGCCTTCCCGCAACGATAGAACTCTCGGACTATGCGAACGGCGTCTGGAATATGAAAAGCTTTGACGCAATCAAAGCTGAAGCCTCAAGAAGTATCCAGGAATACGGATTCGCGATTATAGTGACACACCCGCAGGAGTTCATGCGCGACGGTAAGCTCCACGAAGACAATGCCGAAGTGTACCGGGCGCTTCTCAGGAGCCTGGCAGAGGACTACTCCTTCAAGACTCTGGACATGCTTGAGGATGAACTCCAGGCCCGGCCCTAGCGGGTGAGGAGCTAATAGACGGCCCTGCTATCCTCCGCCTGTGCCTGTTCCCGCAGCATGTCCAGCCACGCCGCCGACTTTACCTCCCGCTCCAGCAGATACCGGAGATAGCCGTTCAACACCCGCTCCAGCTCGGCGGAAAGGCAGGTATCCAGTTTCAGCCGGTTCACCGCGGAGTAATCACTGTGCTGAAGCAAACGGAGCACCTTCTGGGCATTGAGCGAAAGCGGGTAGGTGAAGGGCTGAGTGGAGCCGCACGCGGGGCAGAGCATGCCGCCGGATGCGGCGCTGAAATGGTTGGTGGTGGGCTCCAGTGGCTGCTGGCAGGAAAGGCACCGGTGCAACTGCGGGCGGTAGCCCGCTTCATCAAGGAGACGCATCTCAAAGTAGCGCAAAACGAGTTCCTTGTTGCCTGCCTCAACCAGTTGCTGCATCGTCGCCAGCAGAAGCTCGAAGAGCGAGCGGTTTTCAACGTGCTCGGCGGTGAACTGGTTGACCAGCTCCGTGACGTACAGGGCGCAGGAGGTAAGCCAGAGGTCGTTTTTCAGGGACAGAAAGCTATTGATGGTCTGGCAACCAGTTACGGTATCAAGGTTCCTCCCCCTGGCAAACCACACCTGACTGTGGGTGAGCAGCTCCAGGTGCCCGGCCATCTTGCTCCTGGGGCGCCGCACTCCTTTAGCCACGGCTTGGATTTTACCCAGGTCCGGGGTATAGAGGGTGAGGATTCTGTCCGCCTCCCCCAGCCTGGTCTTCTGGATGATGACGGCTTCAGTCTGGTAATTGCGCGGTCTGAACATATAAAAACGCCTGCTCTAGCCTGATACCTTCCGCGCCAGGATGTAGCGCAGGATATGCGTATGTGGACCTTCGCCGTGGTCTTCCGGGTCTTCCATGGTCCCGGTTTCCAGTATCCGGTAGCCGGCAAAATATGCCCGCAGCGCTTCATCACTGAAATAGTGGGCAGGCCTGCCCGGACGGCTCTCGAAGGTATTTTGCTCAAGCTGTTTGCCGTGGCCGCGGCCCGGGTCCCGGTCTGAAAAAGCGGTGAAGTAAGCCAGGCCGTTCTCTTTCAGTCTGTCCGTGCATTCCTTTATGAAATGAGGCCTGTCATCTTCGGAGAGGAGATGCAGGACATTAAAGCAGTAGATGGCGTCATAGCGCCGCCGGTCAGAGGACATATCCAGCACCGAGCCGGAGAAAAGCTTGGTACCGGGGTCATACTCCCCTGCCATCCGGCAGGCGACGTCCGAGATTTCCACCCCGGCGACATCGAAGCCGGCTTCCGTGAAGAGCCTGGTATTGCGTCCGTAGCCCGAGCCGGGCACCAGTATGCTCTTCACCCCGTTAAGCTGGAATATTTCCAAGGCGATGGCGGCGGAGCGGCTGGGGGAAGTACCCCACACATACCCCTCCTCCTGAAAGCGCCTGTCCCAGTACTCTTTGGTGCTCATACTCTGCCTTAGCAAATCTCTTGGCTTCTATCTCACAATTACTATTCTCGAATCTAAGGTAAGGCAATTTAACGAATGCCTTAAGAGTCAAGTAACCTTCAGGTTAATCTGTTTAGCATAAGAATGGCGAGATACATAGCAAAGAATAGGCCAATTATTAGATAGGAGGCAATTCTTATTCGAAGCAAGCCGCCCCATCTGCTCATTTGGAATGGTCTGAGCTCACCTCCTATTTGCAGACTGACTGGTTTGCCCTCTGCAAAATCTGCGCCTCTGGAAACCGTCCTAACAGAACCGCTCAGGAATTTCTCCTCTATCTCACGAGCTGAAGATATCCAGTAGACATAAGTATCAAAACTGCGCTTAGTCAACAAAAACCATAGTACGCATAATAAAACTCCCATAATGGGCATGCCTACCAAAAACATGGACAGACGGTCGGATGCATTCATAGCTAAGCCGATTGACCCAAGGACTATGCTATTTGCTATCAATAGAGCGTTGAATTTCGCCCAAAGCAAATTACCTTCGTATGTCCATAGACTTGTTGCCGTTTGGTAACCAACTCGAGCGTTTTCTACCTTACTCTGCTCTATGATGTCGTTTGATTCTTCTAGGAGAGGCATTGTGTCCAATATCCTAATGCTAACAGTCTTACAAGGCTAGAACTCCTGCCGTCCCTCAATTGCGCGGGTCAGGGTTACGTCATCGGCGTACTCCAGCTCCCCACCGAAGGGAAGCCCGCGGGCGAGGCGGG
>CAZZAU010000021.1:9523-12116 GCA_964652725.1 uncultured Dehalococcoidaceae bacterium
GACCCTGATGCCCAGGGGGGCAATCAGGCGGCCCAGGTACATGGCGGTCTGCTCTCCCTCCAGGTTGGGATTGGTGGCCAGGAGGACCTCGGTCACCACGCCGTCCTGCAGGCGGCTGAGCAGCTCTTTTATCCGGATGTCACCGGTGCCCACGCCTTCCGTGGGAGAGATGGCCCCGTGCAGCACGTGATAGAGCCCGTGATAGATGCCGGTGTGCTCCAGGGCGAGGATGTCCTGCGGTTGCTCCACGATGCATATCTGGGTGCGGTCGCGCCTGTCATTGCGGCACATAGGGCAAGGGTCGCTCTCGGTGACGTTGTAGCAGGTGGAGCACAACCTGATTCTTTGCTTCAGAGACTGGACGGCCTCGGCAAGCAGCCGGGACTGCTCCTCGCCAGCGCGCAGCAGATGAAAAGCGATGCGCTGGGCGCTCTTGGGACCGATGCCGGGCAGCTTGCTGAATTCCTGGATGAGCCGGTTGACGGCGTCTCCGGGCGGTACGGTATTCTGTTCCAATGCGTTGCTCTCCTACATCAGCCCCGGGATTTTCAGTCCGCCGGTCAAGCCGCCCAGGTGCTGGGCAACCGCCTCCTGGGAACGGGCCATAGCTTCCTGCACCGCGGTCAGCACCAGGTCCTCCAGCATCTCCACATCCTCCGCGTCCACCACCTCAGGCGATATTTTGACGGACAGTATCTTCTGCTGGCCGTTTGCCGTTACCTTCACCACCCCTCCCCCGGAGCTGCCCTCCACAGTAAGGTTGCCCAGTTCTTCCTGGGCTTTGGCCAGCTGTGCCTGGAGCTTCTGCGCCTGCTGCATCATAAACTTGTTCATCTTTCCTCCCCGTCGATAATCTGGGCGCCTATCTTCAATGCCTCTTCGATAAGATGGTTGGCCTCCGGTTCGTGAACGCAGCGCACGCGGCAGGGACGGCCCAGAAAACCGCTGACGATTTCTTCCGCAATCTGCCGGTTCTCCGTTTTCTCCATGCCCTCCCTGTGCAAAGCGAACTTGAAGGACAGTATGATGACATCCCCCTGGATGGACACGGGCTGGGCGCTGCGGAGCAGCGCTGCCGTCCGGCTCCGGCTCAGGGCAGGTGGAGCGTCATTGATGCACCGCTTCCAGTTCAGCCGCAGGCGTTCTATTTCGCTGTCGCCGCCGGTGGGAGAAGAGAAAGCAGAGGATGCCTCCGCGGGCGCAGGCCCGGCAGCCGGCGTGGAAACTGGTTCCGGCGGTGTTTCCGGTTTTGGCTCAGGTGCCTCTTTGCGGACAGCTTCCGGGCGGGACGGTGGGACCGGCGGCGGCTCTGCCGCTGATACGGGGCCGGGCTTCCGCGCGGGGGGCTGCTCCGCCCGGCTTCTCACTGCCGGCTCGTCTTCCTTTTCCGCAGGCAGGGCGCAGTCAACGAGGGCCAGCTCCAGCGGCAGCGTGGAGTAGTTTTCCAGGCTCAACTCAAGGCGACCGAACAGCTTCACCGCTTTCACGATATGCGACAGGGTGGTCTCTCCGGCGAGCGTTTTTAGTTCGGCGATGTCCTCGGCGGGGAGGTCAACGGACTCACCGGCGCCGGTCTTCACGAGAAGCAACGCCCTCAGATATTCCACCACCTCACGGGCGTACTGTCGCAGGTCGAGTCCGTCCGTGTTAACGCTGTGGATGACGCCTACCCCGGCGGTGATGTCCCGCTTGATGATGTGCTTTGCCAGCGCCCTGGCGCGCCAGTCGCCGGAGATACCCAGCAGGCTCTGCACCTGGGGCAACTCTACCCTGTCACCGTAGCAGGTTGTCAGCTGCTGCAGCAGATTCTCTGCATCCCGCAGGCTGCCGGTAGTGGCCCTGGCGATGAGCCGCAACGATTCCGGCTCTATCTCTATTTTCTCTTTGCGGCAGATATCGGCCAGCTTGGCCGCCACGTCGGCCTGGGAAATGCGGCGGAAATCGAAGCGCTGGCAGCGCGACATTATGGTGGGCAGTACCTTGTGCGCCTCGGTGGTGGCCAGAACGAAGATGACGTGCGGCGGAGGCTCCTCCAGGGTCTTGAGCAGCGCATTGGAGGCGCTGTTGCTCAGCATATGTACTTCGTCGATGATATAGACCTTATAGCTAGCTTCGCCGGGGGCATAGTTGACCCTTTCCCGCAGGTCCCGGATATTATCCACCCCGGTATTGCTGGCAGCGTCAATTTCGATGATGTCCATCGCCCTTGCTTCGGTGATGGCCTGGCACATGGGACAGCTATTGCACGGTTCGCCTTTACCTCCGGTGGTGAGGCAATTGACCGCTTTGGCCAGGATGCGCCCGGTGCTGGTTTTGCCGGTACCACGGGGGCCGCAGAAGAGGTAGGCGTGGGAAACGTGACCGCTGCTCAGGGCATTGCGCAGCGTCCTGGTTACCTGTTCCTGACCTACCACCTCCGCCAGGGTCTGAGGACGCCACCGCCGGTAAAAGACCTGAGAAGTCATTTGCTATATTATACCGTATGCGTGGAGCGGTTTCCAGACGGAGAGACGCCATGCCGGGCACCGCACCGGAGGTGAAAACGGAAGAGCCAGCCCCGTGACGCTGAACGAGGCTGGCTCCGCTGGCACAA
>CAZZAU010000021.1:12126-14032 GCA_964652725.1 uncultured Dehalococcoidaceae bacterium
TATCCCTGGAGGTATCCTCGATGGCCCTCAGCTTGACCAAGGTCTCTTCCTGCCGCCTCTTGAACTCGGGAATGAGGGCGGTGGACTGGGTGTAGTAGCGGCGGACTTGCTCCACGTCGCTCAACTCCGAAAGGATGACGGTGACATCCAGCATGCCTCTTTCCCTGGGGTAATCGCCGTTTCTTATCATCGCTTCCGGCGCGATGTCCCTCATATAATCGCCCAGCGCCTTGATAAGATCCATGTTCATCTCCTTGCCCGGCGCCGAAATCAGGTAGAGAGCCCGCTTGCAGTCCACCGGGTTGCACTTGAGGGACAGCTCGCTGACGGCCTCGTCCATGGCCTGAATGCCTTTCATGGTCTCTTCGCCCTTCTGCCGGAAGTCCCGGTTGCGGTCTCTCTGGAACCGGATCAGCGGAATCTCAGATTTGCCGTAGCCGATTACCGTCCAGCCGACCAGGGTCTGGATGATATCGCCCGCATCCAGCACCTTGGAGGCGATGTACTTGGACCGCTTCTCCTCGCCGGCGCAGAGCATATTGTAAAAGGGATCAACAATCATAGAGTTGATCTTGGCCAGGTTACCTCTGATGGAGGAATCTTTGCGCACGAACCTCTGGTTGTCCACCAGAAATACGGCGTCTGCCGCGGCATAAGAGGACTTGAGACAGGTGGCGGTATTATAGAGGGTGCGGTCTTCGGTGCTCTCCTCGTGCTCGAAAGGAAGAACGATAAGGTTATAGATGGGCTTGTCCACGTAGCGCTCTTTCACATGCTGGGTGACCACCGCCACGGAGCCGGAGCCCGTACCGCCGGCGGCGCTGGCCACAAACAGGAAAGCGTCCGTCTCAAAAAACCGCTTGGTAGTCCTGATGGCGTCGATTACCTTGTCCCCGTCCTCGCGGGCTATCTCCGCCCCAAGCTCGTTTATTTTGCCCACGCCGTGCCCGCCGGTCTTGCGGCTGCCGATGAGAATCCTGTGCTGGTAGTCTTTCTTGATGTTGGTAAGGCCGCTCAGGTCTGCCGCGTCCGTGTTCACCGCATAGCAACCGGTGATTATGTCAATCCCCCGCTGGCTGCGGGCCTTCTTGTTCAGCCGGGCAAATTCATCAGCAATCCTGCCGCCGCATTGTCCGAATCCTACAACCACTAACTTCATGCTTCACCTCAGTCCCGATTCCACAGAATATGACGTTTTGATATTTTTAGCACACTCGCCACGGGATGTCAATGAAATTATACCATTATGATAAACGTATGTCATGGTATTATGGTACCCGGCGCACGAGTGTAGCGTAGCCACACGAGCGCACGCCTGCCCCTGTTGTCCCCGGTACGGCCCGGGTGCTGTTTCTCGGTCTATTGAAAAAGTGGGTTGCCTATATTAGAATTGGTTATAAAACTTTCAGGTACGGGTGATGGTTGGAGAATTCCCGCAACGCCAGGCCATAGACGAAGCCCGGCATGATAACAGCGCCTTTGAAAAGGCGGTAGCCAGAGCTGAGCAGCTGAGCCGGGCCGCCAGGGAAGCGTCCGAGGCGACGACCAGGGCAGCGCAGAGCGCCATACGCCGCGCCGAGGAGGTCAGCGAGGAAGCCAGGCGCACGGCGGAGTCAGCCCTGAAAATGGCGCAGGAGGCCATCAGGCGAGCCGAGGACGCCAGCCGCAGGGCGGAGGAGCGCGCCGAAATGGCCGCCAGTGCCGCCCGGGATGCGATAAGCAAGGTAGAGCAAACCGTCTCGGTACCTGAAAAGACGGCAAAGGAGATAGCCGAGCGGTTCCAGCTAGCCATCAGCCGGGCGGAGGAAATCAGCCGGGAAGCGATGGAGGCCGCTGAAGCATCCTTCACCGCCTCGCAGGAGGGTCTTAACCGGGTAACCGAGATAGCCGGCGAAGCCAGGGCCAC
>CAZZAU010000022.1:0-13735 GCA_964652725.1 uncultured Dehalococcoidaceae bacterium
ACCGGCCCCACCGCCACCAGCGAGGTGAAGATGGCGCTCTTCCTGCCCCACCGGTCGGAAAGCCAGCCTCCAAGAAGGCTGCCGCCGATGCCCGCTCCCCTGATAACTCCCATCAGCATTGCAGCATAGGCCGCGGCCACGCCATGCCTGTCCACCAGGTACAGGGGTATGAAGGCCATGGCCGAACCTGCGATGAGCTGCATGCCTACAGCCAGCAAAAAGACCATGGCCACAGGCTTCAGCACTTGAAATGCGTTGAGGCGGCGTGGGGGTGCCGGGGTTGCGCCGCCGGTGGGGGCGGTGCTCGCCGGAGGCAGGTCGCGACCGTTTTCCGGCAGGCGGAGGCGTTTCCATATCAATGGCGCCACGGTGAGCGCCGGCAGGCTGAGGATGATGAAGGCATAGCGCCAACCCAGGTACTCGGCGATGAGCCCGCCCAGCACCGGCCCCATAGTAAAGCCTATGCTGCCTCCCACCATGTGAAGGGCAATCGCCCTGCCCCGTTTCGAGGCCTCGAAGTAGCCGGACATCAGTGAGACCGCCGAAGGGTGGTAGCCGCCGGCAAAAATGCCCATAATCACCAGAATGACCAGCATCGGGTAATAGGTGGGGCTCAAACCTACCGCCACGGCGGCAAGCCCCACGCCCGTCAACCCTACCGCCATGACCATGTGACGGCGGAACCTGTCCCCTACCCATCCGCCGGCAAACTGGGAGAGGCCGGAGGTAATGGTGTAGGCAGATAGCAGCAGTCCAGACTGGAGGTAGCTCAGGCCAAGCCCTTCCTTTATCAGCGGCAGCAAGGCAGTGAGCAGGCCGGTGGTCAGGTCGTGGCTCAGGTGGGTATAGGTGAACAGGAAGGCTTTGCCGCCGCCCCACGGACGCAGCATCGAGATACCGAATCTCCGGCTCTGGGGCGGGCGGTCCCGGTGTTCGTTCACGGCTTCGGGCTTTCCAGAATAATTATACCTGCCTAATAATAGTACGGGGCAAGCGGGGTTGCAAACCTGGCAGCGGGGTCCCATTTTGACGGGTGTGCCGATTTATGGTATCTTGCAAGGGAAATATCCGCTCTTTCCTACTGCGGGTTTTTGTCCAACTGCTCTTTGTTTGAAAGGGGGCAATATGCAGCTTACCAGAGAGGCTCTGCTGGACATGTACCGCCGTATGCTCATCATACGGCAGTTCGAGGAAGGTCTTACCGCCCTATCAGCGCAGGGACTGGTGCCCGGCACCGGACACGTATCCATCGGTGAGGAAGCGGTGGCGGTGGGTGCCTGCACGGCGCTGGATGAGAAGGACTATGTTATCTCCACCCACCGCGCCCACGGCCACGTCCTGGCCAAGGGGGCTGACGTCAAGGTGATAATGGCCGAGGTACTGGCCAGAGCTACCGGATGCACCGGCGGCAAGGGCGGTTCCATGCACCTGTCCGACTTCGACCGCTATATCCTGGGCACCAACGGCATCGTTGGGGCGGGGATTACCATCGCCGGAGGGGTGGGGCTGGCCAGCAAGATGCGCGGGACAGGTCAAGTCTGCCTGGGCTTCTTCGGCGACGGCGCAGCCAACCGCGGCACCTTCCACGAGGGTTTGAACCTGGCCGCAGTGTGGAAAGTGCCTACCGTCTACATCTGCACCAACAACCAGTATGGCATGTCCATGCCCCAGTGCAAAGCCTGCGCCAATGTGGATATCTCGGCCCGAGCGGAGGTATATAATATGCCCGGTTACCGGGTGGATGGCACGGATGTAATCGCAGTCTATGAGGCGGTGAGGGAAGCGGCGGCCCGGGCGTGGCGGGGTGAAGGCCCCAGCCTGATTGAGACTGTGGCTTACCGCTTGCGCGGCCACAGCATGCGCATGGACCAGCTTCCCGGCGGGAATATCTACCGGCCCGAAGGCGAGGCGGAAGAGTGGTCTGCCACCCGTGACCCCATACTCATTTTCGAGAAGAAGCTCAAGGAGCTGGAGTATTTAAGCGCTGAAGCAGCCGCCGGAATTCAGGCCGAATGCCAGCAGGAGATAGACCGGGCCATAGAGTTCGCCTTGAATAGCCCGGAACCGGAATTAAAGTCGGCTTTTGAGTGGATATACGCGCAGGAAGGAGTCATCCAATGGCCGAGCGTCAAATAAGCTTTCGGGAAGCGCTGAGCGAAGCCATCAAGGAAGAGATGGCCCGGGACGATAGGGTGTTTCTGATGGGAGAAGACGTGGGGGTGCTGGGAGGGGCCTTCGGGGCTACACCCGGCCTGTTCCGCCAGTTCGGGGAAGAGCGGGTAAAGGATACTCCCATCTCCGAGACTGCTATCATCGGCTTTGCGCTGGGCGCTGCCATGGCCGGTATGCGCCCCATTGCCGAGATTATGCGGGTGGACTGGATGACCATCTGCATGGATGAGATAGTCAACCAGACGGCCAAGATGCACTACATGACGGGCGGACGGCCGGTGGTGGCGGTGGTCATCAGGGCAGCGGGGGAGGGGGGAATCGGGCTGGGGGCGCAACATTCGCAGAGCTTTGAAAGCTGGTTCGTACACGTACCCGGGCTCAAGGTGGTAATGCCATCGACGCCCTATGACGCGAAAGGGCTGCTCAAGGCGGCCATCAGGGACCCTGACCCGGTCATCTTCCTCGAGCCGGGGGTGCTGTACGGCACCAGCGGCCCGGTTCCGGCGGAGGACTATAGCATACCTCTGGGCAAGGCTGATGTGAAGCGCAAGGGCACGGACGTGACCGTGGTGGCCTGGGGCACGCTGGTACCCAAAGCGCTTAACGCCGCCGCGACTCTGGCAAAGGAAGGCATCGAGATTGAAGTTATCGACCCGCGCAGCCTCAGGCCGCTGGATATCGATGCCATTATCGACTCCGTGAAGAAGACCGGGAAGCTGGTGGTGGCGCATGAGGCGATGAAGACCTGCGGGCTGGGGGCGGAGATAGCTGCCCTGGTCCAGGAGAAAGCTTTTGACCATCTGGATGCCCCCGTGCAGCGGGTGGCCACTCCGGATGTCATCATTCCGGTCAACCGGACGCTGGAGCGGTTTGTGCTGCCCCAGGAAGAAAACGTAATTGCGGCGGTCAGGTCCATAATATAGCTGCGGGCCAGCACCGGTACTTCCGGCGCGCGGACGGGTGAGCGTTGTTAGCTGAATTATCCCTGGGGGTACCGGTCGCAGGCGTGGTGCCGGAGGATGGACAGGAGAAGACTTGCTCAAGACACATAACTGCGGAGAGCTGAGAAAAGAACATATCGGGAGAAGGGTAACTCTGGCGGGCTGGGTGGACCGGCGCCGGGATCATGGCGGCCTGATTTTCATCGACCTGCGGGACCGGGAAGGCATTGTGCAGGTGGCCTTCAATCCCGAAACGTCACCCGGCGGCCATGACGTGGCCAGCAGGCTGCGCGCCGAGTATGTGGTCAAGGTCACCGGAGAAGTTGTCGGCCGCCCGCCCGGAACGGAAAACCCCAGGCTACCCACCGGCGAGGTGGAGGTGCAGGCGGAGACAGCCGGGATACTCAACTATTCCCGGACTCCCCCCTTCTATATCAACGAAGAGGCGGAGGTGGACGAGAACCTGCGCCTGAGGTACCGGTATCTGGACCTGCGCCGCCCGGTTATGCAGCGCGCTGTCAGGTTGCGCCACCATGTGGTCAGGTTCATCCGCGATTTTCTGGACGCCAGCGGGTTCATCGAAATTGAAACGCCGATACTCATTAAAAGCACCCCGGAAGGAGCGCGGGACTACCTGGTGCCCAGCCGTGTGCACCCGGGCAAGTTTTATGCCCTGCCGCAGTCGCCGCAGCAACTCAAGCAACTCCTGATGGTGGCCGGCATGGAGAAGTACTACCAGATTGCTCGCTGCTTCCGCGATGAAGACACCAGGGCCGACCGCCAGCCGGAGTTCACCCAGCTTGACCTTGAAATGAGCTTTGTTGACGACGAGGATATCCTGGAGCTGATGGAAAGGATGTTCGTGTCTATGGTTGAAGCGGTCACGCCGGAGCTGAGGCTGGTGAGACCTTTTCCCCGGCTCACCTACGCCGAAGTGATGGCGCGGTACGGTACGGACAAGCCGGACCTGCGCTTTGGCCTGGAGATAAGCGACCTGACGGACCTGCTGAAAGATTCCGAGTTCACGGTGTTCATCTCCGCCATAGCCGGCGGGGGCACGGTCAAGGGCATCCGCGCCCCGGGTTGCGGCGGATACAGCCGCAGGCAACTGGACGAGCTTACCCGGATAGCCCAGAGCTGCAAAGCAGCCGGGCTGGTGACCGTTGCCCTGGGTGAGGCGGGGGGAGGCGGCCTGGAGGGGCTGACCATGGAAATGGTACGTTCCGCGGTGGGCAAGCACCTGACCATCGAGCAGGTGAAGGCTATGGCGCGGCGGCTGGAGGCGGACCCCGGCGACCTGCTCCTCATCGTGGCCGGCAAGACGGAGGTGGTGCACAACGCCCTGGGCGCCCTGCGTCTTGAGATAGCGCACCGTCTCGGCCTGGCCAACCCCGGGGTACTGGCGTTCGCCTTCGTCAGGAACTTTCCTCTGCTGCGCAAGGACGAGGAGACCGGGAACTGGGACTCCGAGCATCATCCCTTCACCAGACCCTGGGACGAGGACCTTGACCTGCTGGACACAGACCCCGGAAAAGTGCGCAGCAAACACTATGATATGGTGTGCAACGGCTATGAAATAGGCGGAGGGAGCCTCAGGATTCACACCGCGGAGCTGCAGAGAAAGGTGTTCCGGCTGCTCGGCTACACTGAAGGGGAAATCGAGGAGCGCTTCGGCCATATGCTGGAGGCCTTCGCTTACGGGGCGCCCCCGCATGGCGGCATCGCCCTCGGCATCGACCGCATTGTGATGCTGCTGGCGCGGCGGGAGACCATCCGGGAGGTCATCGCCTTTCCCAAGACGCAGAGCGCCGTGGACCTGACCTTCAACGCTCCGGCACCGGTCACTGAGGAGCAGCTCGCCGAGCTGCATATTCAACTGCGCCAGGAGCGGGAAGTGTAGCGGATGGTTTACATAAAGGAGGTAGCCCCCGGTATCTGTCTGGTCGACAATAACCTGTACTCCATTCCCCGCTGGGGCAGCGTTTACCTTATAAACGAGGACAGGAAGGCGCTGGTGGATACCGGGCCTTCCCGTTCCATTCCTGCTGTTCTGGAAGGGCTGGAGCAGGCGGGAGTCAGGCCGGAGGAGATAGACTATATCATCGTCACGCATATCCACCTGGACCATGCCGGCGGTGTGGGCACGCTGCTAAAGAGCGCCCCGCGGGCGCAGGTGGTGGTGCACCGGCGGGGGGCCCGGCATCTGGTCAATCCGGAGAGGCTGGTGCAGAGCTTCGCGATGACGACGGGCAAAGAAGCTATGGCCAAAATAGGCGAGGTGCTGCCCGTGCCCGAAGAAAAAGTGCAGCCGGTGGCCGACGGTGATGTCCTCGACTTGGGGGTGGGGCAGAGACTCACCTTCATAGATGCACCGGGCCACGCTTCCCACGAGCTCTGCATCCAGGAAAATCGGGGCGGAGGCCTGTTCAGCGGGGACGCCATCGGCGTTTCCGTGGCCGATAACCGGGTGCTCATTCCGGTTACGCCGCCGCCGGGCTTTGACCTGGAGACCTATCTGGCCACCCTGCGCAGGCTGGCGGCCCTGGAGGCGAAGCGGGTGTACTTTGCCCACTTCGGGGCGGTGAACAATGTCCGGGAGGTTTTGCGCATGGCTGGAGAAAAACTGTGCCGATGGGATACAATTATAGGTGAGGCCTTCGCCAGGGGCGGCACCGGGGAAGCCGCCACAAGGCTGCGGGAAGAGCTGTACCGGGAACTCGAGCCGGTGAAGGATTCCGAGCCTCTGTACAGGTACCTGGCGGACGGCATCGTGGCGATGAATGTTGCCGGCTACATTAGATACTATGAGACCTCTCATCAATCGAATTATGCAGGTGGATAAAGGTGAAAGTAACCAGAGAAAAGACGGAGAACAGTCAGGCCTTTCTGACGGTTGAAACAGAGCCGGAGGAGATGGAGGCGGCGCTAGCCGGCTCCTACCGCCGGCTGGCCGCGCGGGCCAGCATCCCCGGATTTCGCAAAGGGAAAGCGCCCCGGGAGGTGGTGGAAAGGTTTCTGGGCAGGGAAAGCCTGCTGGAGGATGCCGTAAATCATCTGGTGCCCGAAGTTTACGGGCGGGCATTAGAAGAGCAGGGGATCGAGGCCATAGCTCAGCCACAGATAGAGCTGGTGCAGACCGAACCCGTCATCTTCAAGGCCACGGTACCACTGCGCCCTGAGGTAAAGCTGGGCGATTATCATAGCCTGCGCATCAAGCCCGAGCCGGTAACAGTGACTGATGAAGAGGTAAAGGCGGTCATAGAGCAACTGCGCCACCAGAACGCCACCTGGGAGTCAGTGGACCGGGCGGTACAATTCGGCGACCTGGTGGTAATGGACATCGAGGGACGGGTGGACGGCTCTCCTTTCATCAATCAGGCGGGGGCGCAGTACCAGGTGCTGAGGGATTCCACCTTCCCGGCGCCGGGTTTTGCCGGCGGACTGGAAGGTATGAAGAAGGGAGAGGAGAAAGAGCTTACCCTGCCCATGCCCGCTGATTATCCCCGGCCGGAGGTGGCCGGAAAAGAGGCCGTGTTCAAGGTCAAGCTCGTCGAAGTCAAGCAGGAGAATATGCCCGAGCTCAATGACGAGTTCGCCAGCCAGCTGGGGTCGGAGATAAAGTCGCTCAAAGAACTTGAGGAAGAGGTGCGGAAGAACCTGCAGAGCCGGGCGGAAACCAGGACGAGGGCGGACTACGAGGAGAAGGTGGTGGATGCGGTGGCCGAACAGGCGGAAGTAACCTACCCGCCGGTCATGGTGGAGGCGGAGATACACCATTTGCTTGAGGACCAGGCTAGGCGCTTTCAGATGCAGGGCGGCAACCTGGAGGAATACCTCAAGAGTACCAACAAGACCGGGGAGCAGCTTCATGAGGAGCTGCGTCCCGCGGCGGAGAAAAGGCTGGCTCGTTCGCTGGTGCTGGGCCAGGTGGCGGTGGCGGAAAAGATAGAGGTAAGCGACGCCGAGATAGAAAAAGAGATTGCGGATATGGTGGAAAGAGCGCAAAATAAAGAGAGGATGGAGAAGGCGCTGAACGCGCCACAGTCCCGGGACTCTATGCGACAGGTGTTGCTGACCCGCAAGACTCTGGAACGGCTAACGGAAATCGCCGGCGGCTCGAAGCAGAAGACGGAGAAGGAGGAACAAAAATGAATATGAATCCGATGAATGTCATTCCGATGGTCATCGAGAGCGGCGCCCGCGGTGAGCGAGCCTTTGACATCTACTCGCTCTTGCTCCGGGAGCGCATCGTCATGCTGGGTATGCCCATCAACGATCAGGTGGCCAATCTTATCGTCGCTCAGCTCCTTTACCTGGAAAGGGAAGACCCGGACAAGGACATACATCTCTACATCCACTCGCCGGGCGGGGTGATTAACGCCGGGCTGGCCATATATGACACCATGCAGCTGATACGGCCGGACGTCTCCACCATTTGCGTGGGCCTGGCCGCCAGTATGGGAACGGTGCTCCTCTGCGCCGGCGCCAAGGGCAAGCGGTATGCCCTGCCCAACTCCACCATCCACATGCACCAGGCTTTCGGGGGCGCTCAGGGCTATGCCTCGGATATCGAGATTGCGGCCCGCGAAATTATGCGAGTGCAAGACATCATCAGGGGCATCCTGGTGAAGCATACCGGTCAGCCTATGGAGAAGATAGCCCACGACACGGACCGCGATTTTTATCTCAGCGCGGACCAAGGGGTGGAGTATGGCCTCATAGATGAGGTCCTGAAGAAGCCGGAAGAAGCCAAGAAGTAAAACTCTCCCCGGGCTATGTGCAGCACAGACGGGCCTTCTCCGCCGGAGGGGGCCCGTATCATATCCTGTCTGCTACTTTGCGGTTCACCTCATCGGTGAGGTCGTAGCCATTGACGGGCTTTCCCGCAGCATCAACCACCCGTTTGTCCGGGTTTATCCTGATTTCGCCGCGGCTGAAGGCCCGGATGGTGGCGGTGACGAGAGGGAGCTCACGGGCCGCTCCGTGCCGCCTGATGAGCTGGAACAGCCTGTTCTTCTCGCCCTCCTCCCGTCTGACAAGGGCTAAAGACCTGCCCCTGATTTCCTCCCAGTAGCGGTCGAAGGGGCCGCCCCTGATGGAGAAGGAGCAGTAGGTTACCACCGGCCCGCGGTCAAGCTCCGGCGTCACCAGGTGCATCATGGCTCCGGTGCGGGAGGCACCGGTCTCTATGAGCTTCCAGATGACTTCCTGCCAGGTGCCGGCGGGGCCGCCCGGGGCGGCGGGGTGGAGATTTATCATGTCATACTTGCGGCACATCTCCGGGCCCACCACCAGCATATACCCCGCCAGCACGCACAGGTCCGGCTTGAAATGCTGCAGCCTCCGCATAACCTCTCGGTCGTAGGCGAGGCGCCAGCGGGGCAGGATGTCTGGCCGGGAGATGTCCCGGTGAATTACTGCGGCCTTGAATTTCTGATAGGAAAAGGTGACCAGGGGGATACCGTAGTCCTCCACCATCCTCAGGAAAACATCGGTGGCTTCCGTCTCGCCATAGTCCCGGCTGCAGAACACAAAGGCGATTTCCGCCTCTGTCTCACCGGAGTCTATGCTCTCCCGAACGGCTTTGAGCAAGTTTCTGGAGCCCTGGCCCCTGCCGGTGGAAAACCAGCCCAGTTTGTACATTCCTTTTTACCGCCAGACGCGATTTTTCAGCCGGTTCCAGGTGCTGCTAAGATGGGTGAAAGGGCTGGTGCGATGCCCGCATATCTTGCCCCGGGACAGCGCCCGGAGGAAATCATCCTTGCCGGCGAACTCGGGCATTTCCACGTACGCGTTGCCGATTTCGCGGAGGGTATGGGCGTCACTTCCGGCGCCCTGGTGGATTCCGTGTTTCCGGGCAAAGGCCCACGCCCTGGAAGAGGTGCGCCGCAGGGGAGCGCGCGCGTTGAATACCTCCAGCACGTCGATATGGGAGGCGATTTCCTCCAGGATTCTGTCCTCCAACGCCGATGGCCGGAAGATATCGTAGGGGTGGGGAATGCATACTAGGCCGTCCTGTGCCCTGATGCGGGCGATTGTCTCCGGTACGGGCAGGCCGCCGGGGATGGTCTCCCGCAGGAACATGCCCATAATCTCGCCGTGGGGCGTCAGTACCTCCTCTGCCACGATGATGGGGAAGGGTGCCAAACGCTGCATTTCCAGCGCGCCTTCTACCGTGCCGTGGTCAGCCACCGCCAGGCAGTTTATTCCGAGTTCCTGGCAACGATGAAGGATTTTGTCCAGGGGCATGCTGCAGTCCATCGAGTACTCCGTGTGCACGTGGAGGTCTGCTTTCAACAAGTTATGAACCGCTCCTTTCCAGGTACTGGCCGGTGCGCGTGTCGACCTTGACTACGTCGCCTTCATTGATAAACAGGGGCACCTGAATAGAAAGGCCGGTCTCCAGTGTGGCCGGCTTCGTGCCGGCGGTTGCGGTGTCTCCCTTGAATCCCGGGTCGGTGCCGGTGACGGTCAGCTCCACCGCTACCGGCAGCTCGACGCCTATGACGTCGCCCTTGTAGCTGGATACTCCGGCAACCACGCCTTCCTTGAGGTAGTTGAGCGCGTCTCCCAGCTTGTCCCGGGCGATGCCGAACTGGTCGAAAGTCTCGACATCCATGAAGTAGTAAAGGTCGTTCTCGCTGTACAGATATTGCATGGGCCTGGTCTCGAGCCGGGCCCGGGTCAGCTTCTGGTCGGACTGGAAGCTGCGCTCAACGGTGTGCCCGTCGGTGAGGTCACGCAGCTTAACCTTGGCCAGTGCGGTGCGTTTCATCTTGACGTGCTGATAGTCCATCACCTGGTAAAGGCTGCCGTCAAGCTCGATGATGACCCCCTTCTTTAAATCGCTGCCGCTGATCATACCGCACTTTTCCTCGCTTTCGATAGTAGTCTTGGCTCATTATTTTCCATCACCGCCAGGTCTTCTATCCTGACGCCTCCCCACCCCGGAAGATAGACCCCGGGCTCTATACTGAACACCATGCCGTTCTCCAGAGTTTCGGTTGCACCCGGGCCGAGGCGGGGCGCCTCGTGAGCGGCCAGACCCACGCCGTGCCCCAGGGAGTGGCCGAAAGCTTCCGCGTGGCCCGCTTCCGCAATTACAGTTCTGGCCAGGGCGTCGGCCTGCTCGCCGGTCATGCCCGCTCTTATCAAGGCTATGGCCGCCAGCTGGGCGCCCAGCACCACATCGTACACTCTTTTGAAAGTATCGCCGGGCCGGCCCAGGCAGATGGTGCGGCTGAGATCGCTGCAGTAGTTGCCCACCCTGGCGCCGAGGTCGAACAGGACCGGCTCTCCCTCCCTTATGGCCCGCCCGGACGGCCGGGCGTGGGGAAGGGCGGCATTGGGGCCGGAGGCCACGATTACGTCAAAGGCAGGGGCCTGACTGCCATGTTCTCTCATGAACTTTTCCAGTTTCCAGGCGGCTTCCCGTTCCGTCATTTCCGGTTGGATTATCTCCTTAATATGTTCAAACGCGGCATCCGTTATCTGCGCCGCATTCTCTATGAGTCCAATTTCGTCTGCTTCCTTCACCGCCCGCAACGATTCCACCACTTCTTCCGCGGGAACGAGGCTGACGCGGCTTTGCACCCTCTTTATTATATCCGTCATCTGGCGGTAAGTGGCAAGGGTGATGTGCCGAGACTCTATGCCCAGCCTGCGCACGTCCAGGTTGGAGAGAAGCTCGGGGAGCCAGGCTTTCATATCCCCGGTTATGCGGAAAATACGGTAGTCGGGCGCCTGGCGCCCGGCCTGCTCGATGTAGCGGAAATCCGTGGCCAGCACGGCATCATCTCCGGTGATGAGAAGATACCCCGCCGAACCATCGAACCCGGAGAGGTAGAACCGGTTTTCCGGTCCGGATATAAGCATTCCGTCCAGCTCCCTTTTTGCGAGCTGTTGCCTCAGTCTGTTTATGCGGTTAGTTACCGTGATTATCCTCATCATCTCTTGAATTGGCCATGGGGTGAGCGGCCAGGTAGACCTTCCTGGCCTGTCTCTGGCTGACATGGGTGTAGACCTGGGTGGTGGCCAGCCGGGCGTGCCCCAGGAGCTCCTGTACCACCCGCAGGTCAGCACCGCCGTCCAGCATATGCGTGGCAAAGGTGTGGCGCAGCAGATGGGGGTGCACCTTTTTTCCCGTGCCAGCGCGGATGGCATATTTTTCCAGCAGCTTCTGTATATGCCGCGCCGTCAGCCGGTTGCCCTCATCGGTTATGAAGACGGCGCTTTGTTTGCCGGCTTTGCCCGGGGGCAGCAGTCGCGGCCTGGCGCTCTCGATGTAGGTGTTCAGCGCACGCACTGCCGGCTCTCCAATGAGCACCATTCTTTCCCTGGAGCCCTTGCCCCGCACCACAATCTCCCCGGTGCCCAAATCGACATTAGCCAGGTCCATACCTTCCAGCTCGGCGACACGCAGCCCAGCAGCGTACAGCAGCTCCAGCAGGGCGCGGTCACGTAGCCCCTGCGGAGTGGACAGGTCGGGTGCTTGCAGAAGGCGCACCGTCTCTTCCACGCTGAGGAAGGAGGGCAGCCGCCGGTCCAGCTTGGGCGAGGATACTTCCTCGAAGGGGTTCACCTCCACGATGCCTTCACGCCTGAGGAAGTTGTAAAAGGAACGGCCCGCAGACAGTTTGCGGGCGATGCTGGGCTTGACCACACCCTGTTCCATAAGCCAGCCCATATATTCGCGCACCACATGCCTGTCCACCCGCTGCAACGATTCTATATTTTTCAGGCGCAGGAACTGAAGAAAGCCCTTTTCCGGGCCGCGCCTGTAGTTGCCCAGCAGGTCGGTCAGGTAGTTGCGCACCGTATAGGGCGAGACCCGGCGCTCCGCCTCCAGGTAGTCCTTGTACCGGCTAACCAGTTCTTGCAGGCTGCTGGTCACGCTTTCGCCTTCCCTGGTAGTCACACCTGGTGCATTTGGGTATCCTGCCCATGAAAAGGGTGAGCAAGCCGCCGCACTGCGGGCAGGGCTCGGGGAGGGGACGGAAATTGGTGGCGAAATCACATTTCGGATAGTTGCTGCACCCGTAGAAGGTGCGGCCCTTCTTGTTCACCCGTTCCACGATTTCGCCGTCGCAGTCGGGGGCGGGGCATTTGATTCCGGTCTTGAGCTGGAAGGAGCGCGTGTATTTGCATTCGGGCCAGCCGCTGCAGGCGATGAACTTGCCGAAGCGTCCCGTTTTGACGGCAAGCTGCCGGCCACACTCCGGGCAGGTCTCATCGATGAGCTCCTCCGGCACCTTCACCTTTTCCATCTGCTCCTGGGCCCGGGCGAGGTCCTGGGCGAAGGGAGTGTAAAAATGCTGTACCACGCTGGCCCACTCCCGCTTCTTGTTGACGATGTCATCCAGCTCCTCCTCCATGCTGGCGGTGAAGCTGATATTGACGATGTCAGCGAAGTACTGGTTGAGCAGGTCGCTGACTATGAAGCCGAGCTGCGTCGGCTTGAAGCTGCCCTTCTCTTTAGTGACATATCCTCGCTCCTGGATGGTGGAGAGGATTGGAGCGTAGGTGCTGGGGCGGCCGATGCCCCACTGCTCCAACATCCTGACCAGGGTAGCCTCGGTAAAACGGGGCGGGGGCTGGGTGAACTTCTGCTCCGGGAAAAGGTCTACGAGGTCAAGCTGGTCGCCTTTCCGCAGGGGGGGCAGGCGGCCTTTGCCGTCCTCTTCGTTCTCTTCATCCCCGCCTTCAGTGTAAAGGGCGATGAAGCCCGGGAATACGTTTACCGAGCTTGAAGCGCGGAACAGGTAACTACTGCCGGAGCTTGTGGCCTGAATATCGACGCTGGTATTGTCGAACACGGCGGCGGCCATCTGGCTGGCCACCATGCGCTTCCAGATGAGTTCATAGAGCCTGAACTGGCTCGCCGTCAGGTATTTCTTTATCGTGGCAGGTTCCCGCGAGGTGCGGGTGGGGCGGATGGCTTCATGGGCTTCCTGGGCGCCCCTGGCCTTACTGCGAAAAGAGCGGGCGCGCTCAGGCAGGTACTCCGGGCCGTACTTCTGGCGGATGAACTCCCTGGTCTCGGCCACAGCCGAAGGCGCCACCCGGGTGGAGTCCGTGCGCATGTAGGTGATGAGGCCCACGCTTCCTTCATCGCCCACGGGTAACCCCTCGTAGAGCTGCTGGGCAATTGCCATGGTCTGCCTGGCGGTGAACCTTAGCTTGCGCCAGGCTTCTTGCTGCAAGGTGCTGGTGATGAAGGGAGGGGTAGGCTGGCGGCTCACCTTTTTCGTGGTGACTTTTTCAACGCGGTAGGCGGCAGCCTTGAGATCGCTCTCGAGCCTGCGTGCCTCTTTTTCATCGGGTATGTTCAGTCTGGCACCGTCGGCAAGGCCGACCAGCGCGGCACGGAAAGATGTGCCTGTGGCTTTCTTTGCCAGCTCCGCCTCGATGGTCCAGTACTCGACCTTCTTGAAATCTTCGATTTCCCGCTCCCGGTCCACAACTATCTTGACGGCCACGGACTGCACCCGGCCCGCGGACAATCCCCGCCTGACCTTCTTCCACAGCAGGGGACTGAGTTGGTAGCCCAGCAGACGGTCGAGGACACGTCTGGCCTGCTGGGCGCTGACCAGGTCCATATCTATGGAGCGGGGGTGCTCAAA
>CAZZAU010000023.1:0-13672 GCA_964652725.1 uncultured Dehalococcoidaceae bacterium
TGGTCCTTGTGGCTACGGTGAGAAACCTGAAGGACCTGAAGTTACTATGCTGGATAACCTTTGTTGTTCTGATTGCATCGGCATTCGTTGGCCTGCTGCAGTACACCAACATTCTGGGCATGGCAAACGCTACCATAATCCCCGACTTCCGGGAACGTTTCACCTCCGGGCAGGTAGGCGTGCCGGGAATGGGGGAAACACAGCTGGAACTTTCCTACGTACTATCGACGGCGCTCATGGTTATCCTGGCAATATGGCTGGGTCGGAGCGTACACAGAGACTACAGAAGAATGCTGCTGTTTTCTATGCTGGTCGTGGTACCGGCCCTTTATTTCACCTATACGCGCTCGGCCCTGTTTGCCGTTATTGCGGGTCTGCTGGCGCTCTTCCTTTTTCTGTCGGCGCGTGTTAAAGGAGAAGTTATTCTGATAATGATGTTTCTGCTGATAGGGCTGGTTGAGATACTGGGCATCAGCCAGACGGTGTTCCTGGGGGGCCGTTCCCAGGATGTCCAGCAGGAAAGCTCGATGTCACGTCCCATCCTGTGGCAAGCCGGGATTGCCATAGCCATGGATAATCCCATCCTCGGCATCGGAGGAGACCGCTTCTCTGAAGTCTCCCCGCAATACAGTAGGAGCGTGGACCAATCGCTGCTGGAATGGGAAGAAGACAGGTACTGGAGCTACCGCACGCTCGGCAGCGAGAGACCTCACAACGACTTTTTGAATATGGCGGTTTCTTATGGCGTATTCGCCCTGGTGGCCTACTTTTGGCTGTACACCGCTATACTGCACAATTTCCTGGAAGCCCACCGTAAGACCAGCACCCGTTTCATCAAGGGCCTGTCAGTGGGAATGGCGGCCGCCCTCATAGCGTACGGAGTCAATGCCTTCTACCATAACGTCATGATTACCCTGCCCCTTTTCTGGATACTGGCCGGTTTTTCGCTGGTCGTAATCAGGCTGGCGAGGCAGGAAATGAAGAAAAGCAAGCCGGTTACAGGAGCCGCGGCGGCAGGTTAGCGAAGCACCGTGTGGCCAGCAAGAGCGCATGCCCGGGCAATGAGGACGGCACATTAATTACAGGTGATGGAATGAGCAGACGCATACGGGTACTCTTTCCCGTTACAGACCTGTCATCGGACGGAGCCCAGCGCCAACTCTTTGAGCTGGTCAAGGGGCTGGACAAAAGGCGCTTTTCACCGGTGGTCCTGGCACTGCAACGCGGCGGCACGCTGGAAGCGGAATTCCGCAGGGTGCCGGGCGCCCGCCTGTTCACCCTGGAACGCAAAGGCAGATACGACTTCCTGTATCTCTTCAAGATGTTCAACCTGGTGAGAAGGCTCCGGCCCGACGTGATACAGCCGTTCCTGACCCCGGCTACATTCTTCGGTTTGCTGGACACAGACGCGGACTACATAGCGTTCACTGCTGAGAACCGGGCGCTGGCTGACAAGATGTATCCTCCAGGTAAATGGTCTCACAGTAATAAGGAGAGTTATGATGGTGAGGAGCAACAGTTGTCCCATTTGTGGAGGTGAGTCCAGGCGCTTAAGGACTGTTCCGGACTGGGGTGAAATGCGGCAGTGTCCATCCTGCGAGTTGGGTTTTGCTCACCCCATGAACCTGCCCGAGTCCCCAGAGTCCTTCTATAACAAGGCCTATCAGGGAGCGCTGGAAACCCCGGGCATGGGTCAGTATGCGGAACGGATACGGGCTAGAGAGCACCTAAATAAAGCAAATATAGCCCCCGAGCGGATAATTTACATAGGTTCACGGTCTGAAGCTATGGCCTGGCTGAAGCAGAATATCCATCGTGGTTCAATGGTGCTCGATATCGGCTGTGCTATGGGAGATTTCCTCCGGGCCTTGCGCAAGAATGGATTTAATCCCGTTGGAATGGATGTCGCTAAGGAAGTTGCTGACATGCTGTCAGGCGAGGGCTTTGATATCTGGCACGGGACAGTAGATTCTATTCCGGATAACTGGCAAAATCCGGCAATCTGTACTTGCTTCTTCGTGTTGCAGCACGTGCCGGACCCGGTTGGCTTTCTAGGTTCAATACGGCAAAAGTTTCCCTCGGCCGGGCTCATCATCGCTACCTGGAAAAGATTTCCCTCACCGCCGAAGATCACACCGGCTAGCCTGCCCCCCCGCACCATGACCTGGTGGGGGCCGCGGTCACTGGAAAAGGCGCTAAACCAGGCTGGGTATCATGTCGACCTCATCTCTCAACCGCTGGAACCTTACGAGTTTGGTTTGCCGCGGATAAGGCAGCAGGGATTTTCAGAGTGGGCTCTTTCTTCAGGTCACTACGGGTTGTTTTCGGTGTGGCATGCGGTAAAGCCCAGAGTTTTCTGGCCCTGGAGATTATGGAAGCGGCTCAGAGGCAGGTCCAGCTCAATATTAGCGCTGGCGAGGCCAGATGGTCTCAGCCCACCAGAGATCTAGGGAAAGCGCCGAGCAACAGGTGGACGGATAAACAGGCAAGCGCGTGGTCTGAGACCGCTCACGTTGGCTATGAGCAGAAAGATAACCGTTCTATATCCGGTAACCGACCTGGCTAGTGATGGGGCGCAGCGCCAGTTGTTAGAACTGGTGAGGGGCTTGGACAAAGAGCGGTTCCGGCCTGTGGTAATGAGTTTTTCCCTGGGGGGAGCCTTGGAGAAGGACTTTAGAGAAGTACCAGGGCTTGAGCTGGTCTTTATAGAGCGAAAAGGGAGATATGACCTGTTTTGCCTGTTCAAAGTCTTTCGCCTGCTTCGCAAGCTGAAGGTAGAGGTGGTTCAGCCCTTCTTAACGCCGGCCACCTTTTTTAGCCTGGTACCTGCGTTTTTATGCCGCACCCCGGTTAAGATTGTTACTGAAAGATTAGCACGTGGGAATACGAGCACCCGGTTGAGCTATCGCATCTATCTCAGGATTGAGGACTACCTCTCCCGCTTTGCTGATTGGGCAGTTGCTAACAGCCAGGCCGGGGTGAAATACCTCGTGGAGCGGGGCATCAGCCACAGCCGGGTAATGGTGATATATAATGGCATTAACCTAGACCGTTTGACCGCAGACAATGGGCATGTAGAACAGATCAGACGCCGGCTGGGCGTCCCCCCGGATGGGAAGGTGGTGGGGATAATGGCTCGATTGTTTCCGCAAAAGAATCACGCCCTGTTCCTTCAGGCAGCAGTGGAGATAAGCAAGCGCGTGCCAGAAACAAGGTTTGCCATTGTGGGTGATGGGCCCTTACGGGGTAGTCTGGAACAACTTTGTCGGCAACTCGCGCTGGGCTCAAAGGTGGTCTTCTTTGGCGAGCAACGTGATGTGGGTAACTATCTTTCTGCCTGTGATATAGTGGTTCTGACCTCTATGGCTGAGGGCTGCTCTAATAGCCTGCTCGAAGCGATGGCCTTAGAGAGACCGGTGGCGGCAACCAATGTGGGTGGTAATCAGGAGGTGGTCAAGCAGGGGGAAACGGGTTTTCTAGTCCCAGCAGGGGACGTCAAGGCTTTGACTGAGGTGGTGATCAAATTAATTCAGGAACCAACGAAGGCCAGATACATGGGGCAGAAAGCAAGGGAAGTAGTGGTCAGCCAATTTAGCCTGGAGAAGATGGTAAAAGACTATGAGGCGCTCTACGAGAAGGCCTTACACCAGAAGGCTGGTGGCCAGAGAAGCCAAAAGGCATCGGATTCATAAGATATGAGCACGGCCAGGACCATTGCCAAGAACACGACCTTCAATTTTATTGCCACAGCTTGTGACACCTTGGTCACCTTCGTAGTAGGTGTTGCGCTGGCACGGGGTCTTGGTGTTGAGCAATACGGGTTCTATTCCCTTTTGACATGGTTCATGGGTCTGGCCGCTCTCCTGGCCAACCAGGGGTTGGGAGAGATGGCCAGGAGGTTTATCGCAGAGTTCATTGGCCGGGGAGATAAAAATGGCCCTGCCTCCATTGTACGGCTGACTTTACTGCTGAGGTTAATGATCGGGGTGGCGATCTCCCTGGTGATAATCCTGTTTTCTGGTTACTGGGCGAGACTCTTTGCGGGTCCGGATGAACGAATATACTATGTTTTAATTGCTTTCATCTTGGTGCCTAATGTTCTCAACCTCGCCTTGCTCTCTATCTTCGCTGGCTTTCAAAAATATGAGTACAAAGCGTATTTTGTCCTGGCCACCTATCCAATACGGGCCGTCCTGGTCATAGTTCTCATGGTCATGGGCTTCGGTGTGTTGGAGGTGCTCCTGTTAAACCTGGCCATATGGAGCGTGGGCGTACTTATCGGGATCTACTTTGTAAGTCGCCTTATTTCAGCCAGGAGCCTGTTTTCTATAGGCCCGTTACAGATAGCAGCCAGGAAGGAGGCCCTCAAGTATGCGATAACGATAACCGGGATTACCGCGGTAAACTACTTTCTGTGGCGGCAGGCGGAGATACTTTTTTTAGGAATGTATCGTCCGGTTGAGGAAGTAGGCTATTATAATCTGGCCACTAAAATACCCTCAATGGCTATGGCGCTTGTTCCCATGGTTTTAGGCGCCGTGCTCTTGCCCACGGTTTCGGAGCAGTTTGGCCGGGGGGACATGGACAAGCTCAGAAGGATATATGTGACCTCTGGACGATATCTAACGTTGCTTGCCTTGCCACTGGCTGGGGCGGGAATTGCCCTGGCCAGACCGCTTATCGGCGTGCTATATGGAGAGGAATACGCGCCGGCAATCTTGATAATGCAGATACTCTTCGTCCCGTTTGTGATGAGGGGTATCAGTGATGCTGCTATCGCTGTCATGTATGGTATAAACCGCCCCTCTTTTGTCCTAAAGATAGGAGTGGTTCTGGCGTGCCTGAATATGGGCCTCAACCTGTGGCTTATCCCTACCTATGGTATTCTTGGCGCCGCCATTGGCAGCTCAGTGCCTCGTCTTCTTACTCTTCCCATATATATCCGCTTTGCCTCCAAGCAGATTGAGGCCCGCTGGCCTGTGCGAGATAGCATAAAAATAGCGCTGGCCACATTGCTTGTTGGTCTGGCCCTCTTCGGCCTTCAAAGCTATGTGAATATGCTGCTAGGCTTGATACTATCCATATTGATAGGGCCGGTTCTTTATGCTGTATTAATAGTACTTTTCCGTATTATCAACAAAGAAGATATTGCCATCTTCTATAGAGTTGGAAGCTCGCTCCCGCCAGCATTGAGGAGACACTATACCACTGTGATACAGTTCATGGAGAAGGTAACCGGCGGAAACCTTACCACGTAAAAAAATTTGGCGTACTTTCTGGCCTGAATTGCACTGCTACTAAATTACCATTGACTGGTTGCCAGGGAAAGTCATATCATAGTTATAAGTTCCCCGGGGAGGTTAGTAGCAGTGTTTAGTTTCAAATTCAGAGTCAAGCTGGAGCGAGCGCTTAGGTTAGGCCTCTTTCTATTCCTGGTGCTGGCTATAGCTTTCCCATCTACAGTCGTGGCCCAATCTAACTCTACTACGTCAGGTGATTTGTTACTGGACCCCGCCTTTGAAAACATCGGGGTCATATCCAGCTTTACGGGTGACGATAATGGGAATAACCAAGCGGTACTTGAGTACCGGGAGGCTGGTTCTGGTACCTGGCAACCGGGTATACCCATGACTGGAGACCATCGGGCCCAGATAACCTACTATCCTGGCAGTCAGCACCCGGATGTGACGGTGACCAATCCGTGGGCCAACCAGTGGCGGGCGGTAATCTTCGGGCTGAAAGCTGATACCAGGTATGAGGTGAGGGTGACCTACTCAGATCCGGATGGTGTCAGCGGGACCAATCCTGTTATCAGCACCGTGACCACCCGCAGCTATGATCCCCCTTCTACGGGAAACCGCTATTATGTAGCCACCGATGGAAGTGATACCACGGGAGACGGAACACAGTCAAACCCCTGGGAGACGATTCAGCATGCTGCTGACCAGGTCAGTGCCGGGGACAGGGTACTGGTTGGCCCCGGCACCTATCACGAACAGGTGACCATCAGCAATAAATCAGGCGCCGCTGACAACTACATCACATTCGAAAGCATGGAAGAAAATGGAGCGATAATCGATGCTCAGGCCAGCCGGGAGTTCAACTTCCATATACAGAATTCGGACTACATCAGGATCAAGGGGTTCCATCTGAAGAATGCCGCCCAGAACCCGGTCCGGATAGAGGGGAGTATCTACAGCTTCATCGAGAACAATATCTGCGAGGATGGCTACCAGAGTGGTGATAACTGGGCCCGCGGCGGTATCTGGCTGAGAGATGGTTCTCATCACGCGGTACTGATTGGCAATACCATATTCCGTTCCGGAGTTGAGCGAGAGACCATGGGGATATTCGTTTCCAGCGAATACTCTTCATGGCAGGGTCAGGGTGGTTTCGTTATCAAGGGCAATGAAATATACGGCAGTTTCAGAGATGCTATTGGGATGAGCGGCAGCACCCAGTACCTGTGGAGCGGCCTGATAGCCAACAGCTTTTTATACGACAACTATATTCACGATATCGTTGATGATGACGGGCTGGAGATAGAGGGGACGAACGTAAACGTGGCGGTCTATAATAATATAGTGCGTAACGTACGCCACATGGCACTGGGAGTATCTCCCATAGCCGTGGGGCCGATGTACATTATCAGGAACAGTTTCTATAATTGCCAGGATGCCCTGGTCAAGGCGGGGTCGACCTCGAATGGTTACGCCTACTTCTATCACAACACCATGTACAACTCTGGAGGCTACAACGGACCGTCCCAGTTTGGCTCCAACAGCAAGACCAATAACCAGGTGTGGAGGAACAACATCGTCGATGTAGGCAGCACCGCCTTATACTGGAGAGGCCCGGCTGGTAACCCGACTAACAGCTTTGACTATAATCTGTGGCAGTCTGGCTCAAGCTCCCAGAAGTTCCGCTGGGGGGAAAGCGGAGGGCCCAATAATGATGGCAAGTATCCCACTTTTGAAGGATTTCAGCAGGAGACTGGCCAGGAGAAGAACGGCATATATGCCGCTCCGTTGTTTGTTGACGCGGGAAGCGGTGGGTTCAGGCTGCAAGCTGGCTCCCCGGCCATAGATAGAGGGGTACTTCTCCCCGGATTCAATGACGCCAATTCTCCGTGGCCATACACTGGTGCTGGTCCCGATATAGGTGCCTTTGAGTACGGCTCGGGGCCGGCGGTCGACGTTACTCCGCCTTACACCACCGGGCACAGCCCGGC
The DNA here is from genome assembly GCA_964652725.1 of uncultured Dehalococcoidaceae bacterium. Classification (GTDB taxonomy): domain Bacteria; phylum Chloroflexota; class Dehalococcoidia; order Dehalococcoidales; family RBG-16-60-22; genus CAZZAU01. Next base: position 7,232 of record CAZZAU010000023.1, read on the forward strand.
GAAGGGCGCCACCGGCGTATCCCCCGCCACGAACATAATAGTCCACGTGAGGGATGACGGTGCCGGGGTAGACCAGAGCTCGTTGCGGATGACCGTAGAGGGAAACACCGTCACGCCGGTGATTACCGGCGGCCCTTCGGACTACACCCTGACCTATAATCCGCCTTCTGATTTCACCTACTCTCAGGTGGTTAATGTCACCGTAGACGCCCGGGACCGCGCGGCTACTCTTAACACCATGCCCCGGGACTCCTACTCCTTTACCATCGCTTCAGGAGCAAACCAGGCTCCGGTGCTCGGTGCCGTTGGCAACAAGACCGTAGCCGAAGGCCAGACACTCCAGTTCACCATCTCCGCGAGCGACCCCGACGGCGACCCCCTCACCTACTCTGCATCGAACCTGCCTTCCGGGGCCAGCTTCAACGCCGGCACCAGGACTTTCTCCTGGACCCCTGGCTACACTCAGGCCGGAACATACTCCAGCGTCCGCTTCCAGGTATCGGACGGCCAGGATACGGACCAGGAAGACATTACCATCACCGTCAGCAACACCAACCGGGCGCCCAGCGCCAACGCCGGGGCCGACCAGCAAGCGGTAACCTCCACCACGGTCACCCTGGACGGGTCAGGCAGCTCTGACCCTGACGGAGACGCCATCACGTACCTGTGGACCCAGACCGCGGGCCCTTCCATCTCGCTGTCAAGTCGCACCGTAGCCAGACCCACCTTCACTCCCGCGCAAACGGGCAGCTACTCGTTCTCCCTGGTGGTCAGCGATGGCTCTCTCAGCAGCCCGGCGGACACGGTGATGGTGACGGTGCAGGAGCCCGGCTCTTTCGCCCTGCGGGTGAACGCCGGCGGCACCGTGTACACGGATGGCCAGGGCAACTCCTGGCAAGCAGACAGGGCTTACACTTCCGGAAGCTGGGGTTTCTACGGGCCGGACAACACCGTGGACCGCGGCACCGGCTACGCCATCAGCGCCACCCCCAATGACCGCATCTACCAGACAGAAAGGTACGGCCTGGGCGGCTACCGTTTTGACCTGCCCAACGGCACCTATACGGTTACCTTGCACTTCGCCGAGACATACAGCGGCATAACCGGCCTCGGCCAACGCGTCTTTGACGTGTCTGTTGAAGGACAGCTGAGGCTGGACAACCTGGATATCTACGCGGAGGCCGGTCACAGCACGGCGCTGACCAGGACGATAAGCAATGTCAATATCCAGGACGGACAGCTCGAGATAGCTTTTACTCCTTCGGTGGAGAATCCGGAAATCAACGGCATCCAGATAACTGGCTCCTCGTCATCCAATAGCGCTCCGGCGCTGAACCCCATCGGCGACAGGTCGGTCCAGGAAGGCCAGTTGCTCCAGTTCACCATCTCCGCCAACGACCCTGACGGCGACCCCATCACCTACTCGGCATCGAATCTGCCCTCCGGGGCCACCTTCGATGCCGGTACCTGCATTTTCTCCTGGACTCCCTCCCCCGGCCAAGCGGGTACCTACCCCAACATTCGTTTCAGGGTCTCGGACGGACAACTAACACACTCCCGGCTTATCACCATTACCGTTACCGCCCCCACTCTCCCCGGCAGCGGCGGCGGTAGCACCGGTGGTGGCGGCGGCGGCGGCGGCACCGGGGACGGCGATGCCGGCATACCCGGACAGGTACGCGTTGTCGACTACGTGGACAGTGGCGGCAGATTTACCGATGACTTAACCGTGAAGAGCGAAAACGGACAGGCCGCGGTCTACATACCGGAAGGCACCATCGGCCTGGACAGTACCGGCAACCGGCTGGACGTCGTTTCCATCCAGGAAGAGTCCTCATACCCTGAGCCTCCCCGGGACTACGCAATTGTTTCTCCTGTTTACGAAATGGGCCCGGATGGAGCCACTTTTGAGGCCCCAGTACAAATCAGCATCAAATATGACCCGGCAATGTTGCCGGAAATGCTGGCCGAGAAGAACCTGGTGGCGGCAACCTGCGCTTCTTTCAGCAATGAGTGGCAGGTCCTGGATACCACAGCCGACCCGAACAACGATGTGGTGCGTTTCCAGACCGGGCACTTCAGCTACTTTGCGGTGCTGGCGCCCCAGCATCCCGCCAGCTTCGCCGTTGACGAACTCTCGGTGACCCCAGCACAGGTGGCCCCCGGGGAAGTGGTGACAGCCGCGCTGCGGGTCACCAATACCGGCAGCCTGACCGGCACTTACCTCCTGGAACTGGCCCTGGATGGCACGTTGGTCACAAATGAAGAAATCACCCTTACCGGAGGTGAGAGCGGGTTCCTTTCCCTCAACCTCAATTCGACGGCACGCGGGGAACACGTGGTCCGGGTAGACGGCCTCAGCGCCACTTTTACCGTCGGCGCGCCTCCGCCTCCTCCCGCCTATACCGTCGATGACCTGGCCGCAGCACCGGCGACCGCCAGCATCGGGGATGCCATTACCGTGTACGCCCTGGTCAGGAACACCGGTGATGTCTCCGGAACTTTCGAAGTGGCCATGCAGAGCGACGGCGAGGTTATCCAGGCCGCACAGGTCACGCTGGACGGAGGAGCCACCAAATGGGTCAGTTTCCATATCACGGCGGATGAGGCCGGGAACCATACCGTGACCGTCGGTGGCCTTTCTACCAGTTACAATGTTACAGATTCCGGGTCATCACCGGTGGGCAACACCGGTGCCGGCCTAAAAGTCTCCCAGTTCGACGTCAGCCCCGTCTTTGACCCTGATACGGGTAAGCTTGTTTCGGCCAGAGTCAGCTACCAGATGAACCAGGACCTTACTACGGCCATTGGGCAAGCAGAGCTGTGGCTCAAAGTGTACCACGAAGGCTCTCTGCTGCCCGAGGTAAAACTGCTGAAGCTTAGCCAGCTCCAGCCCGACGGCAAAACCGGAGAACTGGGCTACGTCCCTCCGGAGGGATGGAACCTGGGTAAGTACGGTTTTGTAGCGGAGCTGTGCGAACCGGGAGGCGCCCTTATTCAGAGCACCCCGCCGGAGTACATCAACGTCACCACCGAAGCCATAACCAAAGCCGTAAGCTGGAAAACCCTGGGTGTGCTGGTGGCAGCCGCACTCATCCCGGTGGCCATTCTCGTGGGCATTATCATATACCGGCGGCGGCACCTGCTGCGGGTTTTCTAGGACACCGGAGCGGGATCGAGATAACGGATGCGGAGAGATTAATGCCCGGGCCATTACCGCGGGCAGCAGGAGACCATTTTGCGAAGGCGATTGAACTTTATGCTGCTGGTCGTTGTAAGCCAGATGCTGCTTATTGCGCTGGCCGTGGCCTGGCTCATTCATATGTTTCTCATTGCCCTTAACGGCTCGCTCTATTTCATCGAGAATAACGCCTTCATTCTTTGGGCCGAGATAACTTCGGCGACCCTTATCACCACACTCGCCATCATGGTGCTCGCCATGCAGATACGGCGGCTCGGCGAAAGAAGGCTCGGCGAAAGACGCGACGAATATTGAACAGCGTCAGGGCGCGGTGTCGCCATCCCGGCTCCCCGCCTTGTGCCGCCCGCATTGACAGGGGCGCGCGGCTGTTCTAAGCTTCAGTAGCAGACCTCGGCTGAAAGATGACCATAGCACAAATGCCGCCGCTTCTTATTGGTCTTGTCCTGGGCGTTGTCCAGGGAATAACGGAATGGCTGCCCATCAGCAGCGAGGCCATGAATACTCTCATCCTGCTGAACCTTGGCAAGTCTCCCGCAGAGGCCGTTTATCTGGCCATCTGGCTGCATGTGGGGACGGTCCTTTCCGCTACCGTCTACTTCCGGCGGGATGTCATTGACATCATCCGGAAGCTGCCGGCCTACGCCAGGAGCGTGGTACGCAGAAAGACAGCGTCCGGTGACCCTTTGATTACTTACCTGCTCATCGCCACGGGCCTCACCGGCGCCATCGGTGCGCCGCTTCTTCTGTTCAGTCTGGACAGGGAAATCTCGCTGCCTCCGGGTGCAGCGATGGCCATCATCGGGGTTTTCCTCATCATAACCGGCCTGGTGCAGCGGTATGCTCGCCGGGCATACGGCACCCGGACTGTGCCACGGGTGGCAGATGCCATATTACTGGGCGTGGTGCAGGCTTTCACCGTGCTGCCTGGCCTCAGCCGCTCAGGCCTCACCGTCTCCGCTCTTCTCTTCAGGGGATATCAGGCTCAACAGGCGGTGCGTCTGAGCTTCATTATGAGCATTCCGGTAGTGCTGGGCGCGGGAATCGGGCTCAACCTGGTTGGCGGCGCCCGGTTTGACATCGCATCCATAAGCGGCATCGCAGCCGCTTTCGTCCTAGGGCTCTTGACCATAGGAGTGCTGGTACGCATCGCGAAAACGGTAAATTTCTGGAAGTTCTGCGTGCTCCTGGGGGCGCTGAGCCTGTTGCCACTGGTCATACAGGCGATATAGAAGGCCGGGGCATGGCTCCACTTTCTATCCGGTCAGGTCAGGACGTTCTAGCGATGCGCCGGCTCCAGCGGCAGCGAGAAGCAGAAAGTGCTCCCGCCCTGCGGCCTGTTCACGGCCCATATCCGCCCGCCGTGAGCTTTCACAATGACCCGGCAGATATACAAACCCAGCCCATGCCCCGTGGCTCTGCGTGTCTCTTCGTTATCCACCCGGTGGTAGCGGTCGAATATTCTTTCCAGTTCGGCTTCCGGTATGCCCTTTCCCAAGTCTGAGACGGTCATTACCAGGCAGGGAAACCTTGTCCGGACCGCTCTTCCGCAAAGGCGGACCATCTCACCCGGATTTATGACCCTGTCTATTTCCACCTCGACGTCCGAGCCCGAGGGCGAGTATTTGATGGCGTTATACAGAAGATTGGAGATTACCTGCTCTATTCTCTGCCGATTGATGTTAACTTTGGGCAGCGAAGCAAAGCGTCTTATCTTGATGAAGTGAGTCGCCGTCTGGCCCTGCACTTCCGTTACTACTTTCTGCATCACATCGTAAAGGGATGATGGATGATAGGTGGAGCTATCCATCTCCTCCAGATGGACGAGGTCGCGCAGGTTTTCCAGAGTATGTATGAGCTTATTGGCAGCCGACTCGATTCCTTTGAGATAGCGGGTCTTTTGCTCTTCGTTTATGGCATGGCTGAGCTGAAGGAGCGTGGTAGTATAGCCTTTGATCAGAGTAAGCGGAGAGAGAAGTTCATGGGAAAGTACAGAAATCTCGTCTGGCCTGCCCATTTGCCTGTCACAGATATCAGCGTCATACATGACCGGGATGCCGTCTTTATCTTCGAATGTCTGCAACTTCAGGCCGTCGAGGCTCCCCTGAAAATACCCTCCCTCGCTTGCCTGGCCGGTGCCTGGCGGTTTTTCCGTTCCGGCCAGTTCCCGCATAATCTTATCAGGGTCTGGCTGGCCGGTTTGCCTGTCTTTTATCTGGCGCAAAACTCCTGATATCCAGTCGGCCAGAAGCGTTACTCCGGAAAGAGAGTCCCTGTCCGGAGAGAACAGCCGCTTGAAAGCGAACAGGAACACTCCGTAAATGTCGGGCTCGGTCTGGTGCCACGGAATCAGCCAGAGGGTCTTGACGCCTTCCTGCCTTGCCTGTTCCCGCAGCGACGCGAACCGTTCATCCTCGGGAAGATACATCACAAGGTGCCGCCTCGACTGGCCGGCGGCAATCCTCAGGATATTTCCACCGTCGCAGGCCAGGGAACCGACGAACTCCGGAGGCAGGTTCGATATGGCCTGGAGGTGAAGCTTGAGCCTGGCAGGGTCAAAGAAAAACAGGGCAAATCCCTCGCAGCCGGGCACCACCTGGCCCACCAAGGGCACCGTAACCGGAATGCTGTGCCTGGCATTTACCGCCTGGTTGATGGCCCGCTTCAAGAGAACCAGAGATGGGTCGCGATGGCCTTTGACATCCCCGGCAAGGTATTCGCCCAGATGCTCCAGACTGGGCCAGAACCCTGACACGGGCTTCCGCTCAGCCTCGGTGTGTCCGATGAGTGCTTTGAATAGATGGTTGGGAACAAACATCCGCTTGCCCATTTTCGTGTTTCAGTTGCCCTTGTTAGTATTTTTCATAGATTAGCTCGTTGCGACGGAGAACCTGTAGCCCACGCCGCGTTCGGTGAGGATATACTGGGGATTGGCGGGGTCCTTTTCTATCTTCTTTCGCAGGTACCTGACGTACAGCTTAACGAAAGACTTATCACAGACGTAGTTCGGCCCCCATGCCTTGTCCAGCAACTGGTCATGGGTGACTATCCAGCCCCGGTTCTTTATCAGGCAGGAAAGGAGCTTGAATTCGGTGGGGGAGAGCTTCACAGGCTCTCCCCGGACATATACCTGATGGCTCTTCCAGTCTACCTTAATCTCGTCATTGTGGAAGCTGCTGGGGGCAGTATCTTCTTCGCTGATATTCACCCTCCTCAGCGCCGCCCGCACTCTGGCCATCAAC
>CAZZAU010000024.1:0-13663 GCA_964652725.1 uncultured Dehalococcoidaceae bacterium
TCTCAAAAACTGTTGGAGGGCAACCTCCGTGTCGGTTCGAGTCCGACCTTCGGCACCAGAGGCTTCGACCGGCGGCCCGTCATCACAGGCTACGCCATGGCAAAGACCATCTTCAGATGGTCCAGTTCGCCGTACACCACCAGCCTGTCGCCAGCCCTTATGGTCTCCGCCGAGTGCGGCAGTGATATCCACTGCCTCCCCCTCTTGATGCCCAAGCAAGAGTACCACAGCGTCTATCCCCAGCCAGAAACCGCTGGCGGAGGCCAGGGAAGAAGCAAGTACAGAGCGCTCATTGTTCCGCCTCCCTGACTTGAGGTCCATCGTTCATTCTATATTACACTATTACGCGGAAGGGGCATCCAGGCTCAAACGCCAGCGGCAGGCAGTCTTTGACTGGACAGACCGCAGCAGCTATAATTCAAACGTAACCACTGCCGAGTTGTGTAGCGGTAGCACAGGGGACTTTGGATCCTCTAGCCCAGGTTCGAATCCTGGCTCGGCAGCCTGATTGGGTAATGTTATTACTATAATGAGTGTATGAGATGTATGAGTGGCCGAACATTTTAATAGGTGCTATCCCTGATGGTTAAGCTATACACTATGTATTGTGCTAATGTCAAAAAGGAGTTTTTATATGAGGAACCAAAAATGAGAACAACCCATCAAGTTAAAGATACTTTTCAGGGCAGCGCTGTCCATGCTGCTCATTGGTGCTTGGAGCTTGGTCACCTTGAGTGGCCTGGCTCTTTTGTGGTTGTCGGGTAAGGTTTCATTTCTAGGCTTATCTAAAGGTGATATAAAAGAGGCGCACGTCTGGCTGGGGCTAGCTGCTCTGGGAATAACAGTGATTCACCTCCTGATAAACTGGCGAGCCTTTCGTGGCAACATCATTTATCTCTCAAATGCTCAAAGGCAACTAAAAAAGACTTTATAACTTGACGCATTAGGCGCTGGTATACCTCCCATAGCAACTATTGCTGGCGGGTTAAGTGATTTTGTGAGCGAAACTCGCAGTCTCGGGACTATCTCAGGCCGTAAGAAGTTCGATATGGTTCCTGAGTCCTCAGCCCCTTTTCAGAAACTGCGCCCCTGGTTGTCAGCCAAAAAAGTGAGAAGGCCAGGCTTTCGGCCCCGGCCCTCCTCGCTTTAATGAACAGCCGTCAGCGCGGGCGTTACGCCCGCTCCAGTTCCGCCCTACTTCGCGGCCATGGCCGCCATGAGGTCTGCGGCGCGGACGGGATTGAATATCCCGCAGGCGCATTGCGGCGCCAGCACCCGGGCAGCTTCCAGGGGGGTCTTCCGGCCCGCTTTTATCTCCTGGACCATGGCTTTCACCAGCTCGCTGGCAATCATGGCATGGCCGCACATTGTGGTTATCTCCAGAATCTCCGGACTGGGCAGCTTGTCCGTCCGGCCCCACGTCTCCAGAGAGAAGTTGGCAGTGTGGTGTTCCAGCCCCGCCTGCTTGAAGCAATCGTCCACCAGGTCAAAGATACCGCTTACCACCACGGAAAGCCCCAGGTCGGCCTCTTTCAGGTCGCGCAGCACTCCGGCGACCGCTTCCTTGTTATCGAATACCGCGTGTGCCAGCTTGCTGGGGTTGGCGGCCACCTCGTCCCACCTGTCAGGGTGCAGGCCGCCCATATCCACGTGGCCGATGTTCACCGGATTATGCCGGCGAACGATGCTGAAAAACTGTTTCAGCTTTTCCTCATGCCCGTTGTTGTTTATCCCCATCGCGGGGATTATCAGCACCACGAAGTCCTTGCTCAGACTCTCGGCGCTGCCGCGACGATGCAGGGTATGCGTCATTATGCTCGGTCCTCCTTAAACCTCGGCCTTCGGTTTGCCCAGGCCGGCGTTCTGCTTGCCGTTGATGCGGTATTTTAGACCCATCCGGTCCATCAGGTTGCGCAGCGGAAAAGAGCCGTCAGGGTCAGCCCGGTTGATGCATTCCACCGTCATAACGGTGTCTATTTCCCCCGCTACCTCTCTCAGAGCGCCGATGACCTCTTCGTATTTGTCTATGGGCAGCAGGCACTCGATGATGGCGGAGAGCACTTTCTCGTTGAGCACTTCTTCTTTGAGCTTACCCGTCTTGACGTCCTCCATGAGCGCAGTGACCGGGTTCTTGGGCTCGAACTCAACGCCGTACCTGGCCAGAACCTGCGCCACCTTGTCTACGTCCCGCAGGCGTGTGCTCACGCCCGGCCTGCCGAACTCGCAGCCCAGCCCTACGAACCCCCGCTGGAACCGGCCGGTGACCTCGTTGGTCTTCATCTCCTCGGTGCCGCGCCCGGCCACGCCGGTAGCCTTGTGCTCCACCCTGGGATTGGAGAAGGTGGCACGCAGAGACCTGGGCCAGGGCGCCTCCTCAAAGATGATGCAGTCCACCGGGCATACCCCTGAGTTCCGGCACACGCCGCAGTCCACACATTCGTCCTGGTCGATGACCGCCACATCTCCCTGCATGCTGATGGCCCTCACCGGACAGTAAGGGATACAGGCCTCGCAGGCGATGCAGATGTCCCCGTCAATCCTCATCTACATTTCCCCCTTCTGATGTTAGAGTACTGCAATTAATATAATACATGGCGGCGAATGTTGCAACTCTGGCCCTGCCCGGCTCCTGGTTTTTGACTGTTTCTGGACTTTCTGGTCAGAGGCAGCGCAAACGGCTATAATGTACCTACTGCCAACAGATACATGGATTTTGGAAGGAGCAAAAAAGCATGCCATACGGAGCAGGTGAATATACTTATGAACTGGTGGATGGCTGGGCAAAGCTTCCCGAAGATTGGTCGTTTCGCGATGTCACCGGCCTGGCCGTTGACGAACAGGACAGAGTTTACATCCTGAACCGGGGTGAACATCCGGTTATCGTCTTTGACCGTGATGGCAACCTGCTGAAGACGTTGGGGGAGGGGCTTTTCGAGAACGCTCACGGGGCGGCAATGGCGCCGGACGGCTCCATCTATTGCACGGATGACCACCTTCACGTCATATACAGGTTCACTAAAGAAGGAGATTTGCTGCAGACCATCGGCAACAAAGGACAGCCGTCTGATACCGGCTATATACCGGAGTGGCATGATATCTTCTGGAGTCTGACCACCATAGCCCGCGGCGGACCACCATTCAACCGTCCGACGGGAGTTGCGGTCACCGCCTCGGGAGAGCTGTATGTCTCAGATGGCTACGGCAACGCCCGCGTACACAAGTTCACCCCGGACGGCAAGTTGCTTCTCTCCTGGGGTGAGCCCGGATATTTGCCCGGCCATTTCCGGCTTCCCCACTATATCTCCTTGGATAACCGGGAAAGAGTATGGGTTGCCGACCGCGAGAACAGCCGCCTCCAGATTTTCGATGGCGACGGCAAGTTTATTGAACAGTGGGAGGACTTTTTGCGGCCTACCGATGTAAAAATCGACAAAAACGACATCGTTTACGTCACCGAACTCTGCCAGAGGGTGAGCATACTCTCCATCGATGGCAAGGTATTGACCCGCTTCGGCAACCAGAGAGGCCGGGACCAGAAGACGGCGCTGTTCCTGGCCCCGCACACGTTGGCCATTGATTCGCGGGGGGATATATACGTAGGTGAGGTTTCCTGGTCCTGGACCAGGGGAAATCTCGACCGCGGCGGGAGAGTGGTGCAGAAATTTGCCCGGAAACAGGACTCAGCATAATTACGAAAACAAGGGAGGCAAAGTGACAACCGAACATGAAACATGGCTGGCATTGACAGAAGAGGCTCCTGTTGACCCTGAACTGCCCATTTGCGACCCCCACCACCACCTGTGGGACCGCCCCGGTGACCGCTATCTACTTGAAGAATTCTTAAAGGACGCCGGTGCAGGTCACAACATCGTGAAGTCTGTATTCGTTGAATGCAAAGCGATGTACCGGGAGAGCGGTCCTGAAGAGATGCGCCCGGTGGGCGAAACGGAGTTTGTGCAGGAAACAGGGGCCCGCGCTGCGCGCGAGCGGAGCAAGACCGCCGTCGCCAGCGGGATTGTGGGCTTCGCTGACCTCACCCTGGGCAACAAGGTAGCGCCCGTCCTGGAGGCACATATAGCGGCCGGCAAGGACCGGTTCCGCGGAATAAGGTATATAAGCACCTGGGACGCCAACCCCGCGGAAATCATGGCGACCCAGAACGCCCCCAGAGGTCTGCTGCTGGACAACAGGTTCCGGGAGGGTTTTGCCTGCCTGCAAAAGTACGGCCTGAGCTTTGATGCCTGGCTATATTTTCCGCAGTTGATGGACCTGGTGGACCTGGCCAGAGCCTTCCCGGACACCGTCATCATCGTGGACCACATCGGGGGCATGGTGCGCGTCGGCCCATATGCCGGGAAAGACGACGAAGTATTCCGTGACTGGAAGCGGGGGATTAGCGCGCTGGCGGCGTGCCCGAATGTTGCGGTGAAGCTTGGCGGCCTGGGCACGCCGCGTTGCGGCTTTGGCTGGTACAAACAGGCAACACCGCCCGGCTCGGAAGAGATAGCCAGGAGCGTGGCACCCTATTTCAGCGCCTGCATCGAGCTATTCGGTGTAGAGAGGTGCATGTTCGAAAGCAACTTTCCGGTAGACAAGGCATCATTTTCTTACAACGTGATGTGGAACGCCTTCAAGCGCCTCGCCAGAGATTTCTCGGCGCGGGAGCGTGCCGCCCTGTTCCACGATACCGCCGTGAAGATATACCGCCTGCCGGCAGCTTAAGACATACGGCCTGCATCTACCCGCGGATAACTATGACCCCATGTGCCGCAATAGCCGGGGGATGGGAAGTCAATCCCGCCGCGCCAGTCGCTCTTTGAGATAGTCTATACGGAGTACGGGGGTGGGGTCATTCCCGTAAAGCAATGCCAGATAGTAGCTCACGTAATCGCCGAACAACACCAGGCTCATCATCTGGCTAAGCGCGCTGTTTCCCGCAGCGTTGACCTCGTGGTAACCCACTCCGGCCGCATCCAGCAGCTCACGTGTCACCCGGTAGCGGAGCCGGATGCGGTCCGTCAGAGCGGGGCTTTGCAGCAGCACCACTCTGACCTGCCCGGCAAGCTCCGGAGGATGCTCGTAGCCTTCTATGGCGTTGTGATTCAGCTCGGAGAAGACCTCGTGGAATGCCCAGGCCTTGCTGTTCTCGTTTAGCTGGGTCTTCCAGCGGCGGGCAACTTCCGCCAGCGTCTCCGCACCGTAGATGACAACCAGATTTTCGTACAGGTCCAGTGCCAGCCGTTTCGCCGCATTGGTATCCGTGGGCATTTTCTCATTAGCCTGCCCGACCATCAGGCTGGCGGTTGAAATCATCTCGGCCACTTGAGACGAGCGGTCGTTGATAAAGCCCAGCTTCTGCATAAGGCAGAGCAAGGGCAGAAAACTGAAAGGGAGAGCCGCCCTCGGCTGGGCCGGATAATCGAAGGTGAAGGCAGGCACTTTCTCCGCCTCCGCCAGCGCCGCCAGCCTGCCGCCGGTGGTGATGACGAGGTTCTTTGCTCCCTTTTTCAGGCTGCTCTCAAAGGCAGCCAGGGTCTCTTCCGTCATTCCGGAATAGCTGGAGGCTATAACCAGCGTGCGGCTGTCCACATAGGCGGGCAACGCGTAGCCGCGGTGCACAAGCAAGGGCACCTTTGACTCTCCTGCCACCAGCCCACTGAGCAGGTCGCCGCCGACCGCCGAACCCCCCATTCCCAGGACCAGCACCTCGTCCACATCGGAGTAGTGAGCGGGCAAAGAAAAATCCAGAGCCTCCTGCCAGGCGCGCCGGCACACCGCAGGGAAGTCATTGATTTTCCTGACCATTCCTAGCGGGTCCAGCCTGGAGTACAACTCCGCCTGGTCGAGCACTTCTGTATCCGGCACAGCCGTTACCTGGTTATTTCCCCTTACCTTGTCCTCCGGCCATCTTTCGCATAGACGAGGGAACGTCCCGATGCCGGAGATACACGACAAGAAGCCGTACTCAAGAGTATAGCGGAATCTGCCAGGGGCGTCTATCTCCACCACCGGCCATCGGCGCGATGCTGGACGGGGTTACCGCTGCCGCGCTTCTGTCAGGGCAAGCACCGCCTGGCCAAGCTGGTCTCCTCCACCGGCAGGGCAGACCGCTTACCCGGCCTCCCTGACATCCATTTCTTCTTCGCCCGGCTTCCGTTCGCTCCGGTGCAGGAGTGCCTCTGCCCGGGCCCGGCCCTGCTCTACTATCTTTGCCGCTTTTTCCTGGGCCTCGCGGATAATCTTCTCCGTGGTCTCGCGGGTTTCCTGCCCCGTCTCCACAATTCTGTGCCTCGTCTCCCTCCCGGCACGAGGGGCATAAAGGATTCCCAGCACCAGACCGGCTGCGGCCCCCACCAGGAAACTCACCGCCAGGTTGCCAAAAGAGTTTCTCTCGTCCATTTTGCTCTCTCCCTCTCTTTTCGATTTATGTAATATCACCCTGGGTCCTGTCCCGGGCACAGTGCAGCGGATTTCTATACTCTATTTTAAATGATTACTTTCCATCATGCTATACGTAAACCTGCGCATAGCTGGCACTCCGATTATTAATTTTACATAATCTCCGTACCCTGACCTACCGAAAATTGACAGAGCCACAAATGCCGCCTAAATGGAAGCTGGCCGTATCGCGCCCCACGGACACTGACCGATGACAGACCATACCGCAAGGTGCTAAAATTAATGGTTCTACGCAAAGTCGTCGCAAGGGGTGTCAAAATGAAGAGGATCAGATCTTCTGAAATCACTCCGGAACCTCTGTTCTATTCCCGCCGCAACTTCATCAAAGCGGCGAGCGCCGCTCTGGTCAGCCTGCTTCTGCTTGAAGGTTGCGGCCGTCAAGAGTTGCCCGAACCCGGGCAGGAGGAGTTCTGCGCCACGGCCAGGGCCAGCCGCGGCACCGACGAGCTTGGCGACGGGCTGACGGACTGCGAAGATGTCATCAGCTACAACAACTTCTATGAGTTTACTCCCAGCAAGACCGCTGTGGCCGACCTGGCGCGGGATTTCCAGACTTCTCCGTGGACATTGCAGATAGGCGGCCTGGTCCGGAACCCCCGCACCTACGCCGTGGAAGACCTGATGCGGAGGTTCGCCCAGGAAGAGCGGATTTACCGCATGCGTTGCGTTGAGGCCTGGTCAATGGTCATTCCCTGGATGGGTTTCCCGCTGGCGAGGCTGCTCAGAGAAGTTGAGCCGGAAGCAAGCGCCCGTTACGTGCGCTTCGAGGCCGTTTATGACCTCGAGCAAATGCCCGGCCAGAGACGGCCCTTTTACGAATGGCCCTACATAGAGGGTCTGCGTCTCGATGAAGCCATGCACGACCTCACGATTCTATCCACCGGCATTTACGGCAACGCCATGCTGCCCCAGAACGGCGCCCCCATCCGCCTGGTGGTGCCCTGGAAGTACGGTTTCAAGAGCATAAAATCCATCGTCAGAATCGACCTGGTGGAAGAACAGCCGGTGTCGCTGTGGATGAAGGCGGCGCCCAGCGAATACGGCTTCTATGCGAATGTAAACCCTGAGATCTCCCATCCCCGCTGGTCTCAGGCCAGCGAGCGGCGCATCGGCGATCTCGGCCGGCGCGAGACCTTGCTGTTCAACGGATACGGGGAAGAGGTGGCCCAGCTTTACGCGGGTATGGACCTGCGGGAATTCTTCTGATGCGCAGCCTGAGAGCTTCGCGGCTCCCCTGGCTGCAGGTCCTGGCCAACATCGGTGCCCTGGTGCCGCTTGCCCTGCTCATCAGGGACTGGGCACTGGACCAGCTCAGCGCGGACCCGGCGCTGGAAATCACTTTGCGCACCGGACGGGCGGCCCTGGCGCTGCTGGCGCTGGCGCTGGCCGTAACCCCGGCTTACAGGTTATCCGGCATGAAAGCGCTTCTCCCCCTGCGGCGCACCCTGGGGCTCTACGCCTTCCTCTATGCCGGCCTGCATTTGCTGAATTTTGCGGGCCTCGACTACGGCTTCGATTTTTCATTGCTCGCCAGGGAAATCTCTGGCAAATACTTTGTGTTGATAGGCTTTGCCGCTTTTTTGCTGCTGCTGCCGCTGGCGGTCACCTCCACTGCCGGCTGGCGCAGGCGGCTGGGCAGGAACTGGGCACGCCTGCACTGGCTGCTTTACCCGGCCGCGGCGCTGGCCCTGGCACATTTCATCCTGGCCTCCGTGCTGGGGGCCAGAGGAGACCTGCTCCGCCTTCTGCTCTACGGGCTGCCCGTGGCGCTGCTGCTGGCAATCCGCCTGCCCGCCGGGAAAATCGTCCGCAAACTGCGCCGCCGCATCAAGGGCAACAGCTAATTCCCCTCATGCGCAGAACCGGCTTCCCGGACCCTCCGCCTCCGCTTCATCGCTCTTGACATACTTCTCCGGGTCCTGGTCAAAGGCCTTCTTGCAGCCGGGAGCGCAGAAATAGTAAGTCTTCCCTTTGTAATCTGACCTGGCTACCGCCGTCTTTTCATCGCATTCCATATTGCAGACCGGGTCCTTAGCCATCCGGGCACCTCCTTCCGGGCCTCCGGGTATCGCCCTCTTAATCTAATAGTATAATGGCCGTCTTCTGTCAATACCCTCTCCCAACCTGCGGCGGGCGGAAACCCCTGAGGCGCAGGGAGTTGGACACCACCGACACCGAGCTTGCCGCCATGGCAAAAGCGGCCAGCATGGGGTTGAAGAAGCCGTAGTCGCCCAGGAAAAACCGCAGCGATGCCGGCGTCCCGCTCACACCGAAAACAAAGTACAGGATACCCGCCGCCACCGGAATCAGGGAAACGTTATAGGCAAAGGAGAAGAACAGGTTCTGCTTGATAGTCCTCATGGTGCGCTTGCTGAGCGAGATGGCGGTAACCACCCCTCTCAGGTCGCCGCTCATCAGGGTGATAGCCGCCGCCTCCATGGCCACGTCCGTGCCGGTACCGATGGCAATGCCAACGTCTGCCTGCGCCAGCGCAGGAGCATCATTGATGCCGTCGCCGACCATAGCCACCATCTTGCCTTCTTCCTGCAGTCTCTTTACTTCCCGGGCCTTGTGCTCCGGCAGCACCTCGGCCAGCACCCGGTCGATGCCCACCTGCCTGGCAATGGCCTCGGCGGTGCGCCGGTTATCGCCGGTGAGCATCACTACCTCCAGGCCGAGCCGGTGCAACTCGGCTACCGCCTCCTTCGACTCCGGCTTCAGGGTATCGGCCACGGCGATGATACCTGCGGCTTTGCCGTCAATGCCCCCAAACATCGGGGTCTTGCCCTCGCCGGAAAGCCCGGCAGCTTTTGCCTCCAGGCCATCCAGAGACAGCTTCTGCTCGTGCATCAGCTTCAGATTGCCCAGCAGCACCCGCCGTCCGTCCACTTTCGCTTCGATGCCGTGGCCCGGGATGGCGTTGAACTCGGACACCTCGGTCAGGGGGAGATTCTTCTCCCTGGCCGCGTTCACAATAGCCTCGCCGAGGGGATGCTCGGAGCCACGTTCTGCCGAGGCCGCCACCCTGAGCACATCCTCTTCCGTGAAGCCCGCCAGCGGCAACACATCGGTAACCACAGGCTGCCCCCTGGTCAGGGTGCCCGTCTTGTCCAAAATGATAGCTTTTATCTTGTGCGCGGTCTCCAGGGCCTCACCGCTGCGGATGAGCACGCCGTGCTCGGCCCCCTTGCCCGTGCCCACCATAATGGCAGTGGGCGTGGCCAGGCCGAGGGCGCAGGGGCAGGCGATTATCAGTACGGCCACGAAATTGAGCAGGGCGAAGGTAAGCGCCGGCGCCGGACCGAAGAAGTACCACACCGCGAAGGTGATGACAGCGATGCCGATGACCGCGGGCACGAAGTACGCCGAGATAAGGTCGGCCAGCCGCTGAATGGGGGCCTTGCTCCCCTGGGCTTCCTCCACCAGCTTGATAATCTGCGCCAAGGCGGTATCCTTGCCCACCCTAGTCGCCTCAAAGCGGAAGCTACCCGTCCTGTTGATGGTGGCGCCTATGACCTCGTTGCCCGGGCCCTTCTCCACCGGCATGCTTTCGCCCGTAATCATGGACTCATCCAGGCTGGAACGCCCCTCCCTGATAACCCCGTCCACCGGCACCTTCTCACCGGGGCGCACGATGACTATGTCCCCCACCCCCACTTCCTCCACCGGGATGTCCATCTCGCTACCGTTGCGCACCACCCGGGCCGTCCTGGCCTGCATACCCATCAGTTTCTTGATAGCCTCGGAGGTCTGCCCCTTGGCCCTGGCCTCCAGAAAGCGTCCGAACAGAATGAGGGCGATGATAACGGCCGCCGTATCGAAATACACGTCCGCACGCCGGCCCGCGGCGGCGAAAAAACCGGGGAAGAGGATGGCGGCCACGCTGTAGAGATAGGCCGCCGAGGTGCCGACGGCGATAAGGGTATTCATATTGGCTGTCCGGTGTTTGAGCGCGCCCCAGGTGCCCTTGTAAAACTGCCAGCCGGCCCAAAACTGCACCGGCGTAGCCAGCGCCCAGAGCAGGTAACGGTTGCCCAGGAAAGCAGGCAGCCAGTTCCCGGTAAACTCGGAGAGGGCAACCAGCAGCATATACAGACCGATTGACCCGGCGAAGATGAGCTTGTTGCGCAGGTTTTTTGCTTCCCGGCGGTGCGCGGCGGTGACCACATCGGTTTCTTCAGCGGTCTCCATGCCCGTGGCGCCGATGCCGTAGCCGGCCCCTTCCACCACCCGGCGGAAGTCGTCCATTCCAAGCCGTGAGGGATCGTATTCCACCGCGGCCTTCTCGCTGGCCAGGTTCACGCTGACCGAGACGACCCCATCGAGCTCCCGGAGCGCTTTTTCCACATGACCGGCACAGGAAGCGCAGGTCATACCTGTTACGGCAAAGGAGGCCTTCTTCTTTGCCCCTTTCTCACCCTGAACACGGTAGCCGGCGCTTTCCACCACCCTTTCGAACCCGGCCATACTGCCCTCACCCCCGATGTACTCCACGGTAGCCTTCTCAGTGGCCAGGTTCACATTGACCGAGATGACCCCGGGAGCCTGACGCAGCGCTTTTTCGACGCTGGCCGCGCAGGAGGCGCAGGTCATTCCTTCCACCTTGAAGTTCGTCTTCTCCGTGACCACGCTGTAGCCCGTATCGGAGATGGCCTTTGCCAGCGTGGCGACATCCACCTTCGCCGGGTCATATTCAATGGCTGCCTTCTCACTGGCCAGGTTGACGTTGACCTTGGATACGCCTTCCAGTTCACCCAGCGCTTTCTCAATAGTGACCGCGCAGGTAGCACAGGTCATACCGGCAATGGGCAGAATGATTGTTCTGGTGGTCTTCATTTTCTCAGCCATTACCCTTCCCTCTCCTCAAGCGCCTACCTCTTCAACGCCTTGCGCACGGTGCTCATCAGCTCCTTGATATACGGTTCGCCGCGCTGCTCCCGGATAGCATCGGTCACGCAACCTTCGATGTGGCTCTGCAATATCAGCAAGGCCACTTCCTCGGCGGCAGAGGAAAGCGCACTGAGCTGCTGCACTACATCCATGCAGTAGCGGTCGTCTTCTATCATCCGCTGCACGCCCCTGGCCTGACCTTCGATTCTCTTCATCCGGGTAAGCAGGGTATCCTTGTCGGCGGCATAAGGATGGTGCCCCACCCCGGTTGTCATCTCCGGCATCATGTATCCTCCGGTTTTATTATACTATATACTACTATATAGTATCTTCAGGCGTCAACTTGAACGCAAGGTCTGGCATCGCAAACACAGGTGTGTTATAATGCGGCTAATAGTCTGGTACGATTTTCTTTCAACATCTCACTGAGATTCTTACGTATAAGGAGTGCCTATGACCAGACACGAAGGACTGCAAAAGTGGGTTGAAGAATGCGCCGCCCTCTGCCAGCCGGACCACATTGTGTGGTGCGATGGCTCGGATGAGGAGCGGAAGCGGCTGGAAAAGGAAGCCTTCAGCACCGGAGAGCTCATACAGCTCAATCAGAAGAAGCTCCCCGGATGCGTGTACCACCGCACCGCCATCAACGATGTGGCGCGCACGGAGCATCTCACCTACATCTGCACGAGCAAAAAAGAGGACGCCGGGCCCACGGCCAACTGGATGAGCCCAGACGAGGGGTACTCCAAGGCGGGGGATATCTTCCGCGGCTCCATGCGTGGCCGCACCATGTACGTGATTCCCTTCTCCATGGGGCCGGTGGGCTCGCCTTTCAGCAAGATAGGCGTGGAATTGACCGACAGCATCTACGTGGTGCTCAACATGCACATTATGACTCGCATGGGCAAACGGGTGCTCGAGGCGCTGGGCGATAGCAGGGAGTTCACCAGGTGCCTGCACGGCAAGGCGGAGCTGGACCTGAACCGGCGGCTCATCCTGCACTTTCCGGAGGACAACACCATCTGGAGTGTGGGCAGCGGCTACGGCGGCAATGTCCTGCTGGGCAAGAAGTGCCTGGCGCTGCGCATCGCCAGCTACCTGGGCAAGCAGGAAGGATGGCTGGCCGAGCATATGCTCATTATGGGCATCCAGGACCCGCAGGGCACTGTCACCTATGTTGCCGGGGCCTTCCCCAGCGCCTGCGGCAAGACCAACCTGGCCATGCTGGTGCCCCCGGGTGCGCTCGAAACCAAGGGTTACAAGATATACACGCTGGGCGATGACATTGCCTGGATGCGGGTGCGCGACGGGCGTCTGTGGGCCATCAACCCGGAGAGCGGTTTCTTCGGAGTGGCGCCGGGCACCAACTGGAAGACCAACCCCAACGCCATGGCCACCATCCAGCGGAACACTATCTATACCAACGTCCTGCTCAAACCGGATATGACGGTGTGGTGGGAGGACGGCGAGGGCGAGCCACCCGCCGAGGGCTGGGACTGGAAGGGCAACTACTGGCAGCCGGGCATGACCGATGATGAAGGCAGGGTTGTTCCCGGAGCCAATCCAAACAGCCGCTTCACCGCCCCCGCCGCCCAGTGTCCCTGCATCGCGCCGAACTGGGAGGACCCGCAGGGAGTGCCCATATCAGCTATCATCGTGGGCGGCCGCCGGGCACATCTGGCCCCGCTGGTCTACCAGTCCTTCAACTGGCAGCACGGCGTCTTCGTGGGTGCCACCATGGCATCCGAGCGGACCGCAGCCCAGTACGGCAAGCTCGGCGAGGTGCGGCGCGACCCGTTCGCCATGTTGCCCTTCTGCGGCTACAATATGGCTGACTATTTCCATCACCTCCTGGCAACGGGCGCGCAGATGGCGGAACCGCCCAAGATATTTCACGTCAACTGGTTCCGGCAAGACGAGTGGGGCAAGTTCCTGTGGCCAGGCTTCGGGGAGAACCTGCGCGTGCTGGACTGGATTGTCAGGCGCTGCCGCGGCGAGGCCGAGGGTAGAGAGACGCCGGTCGGCTACGTGCCCACGCCGGACGCGATGGATATGGACGGGCTTGACCTGCCGGCAGGAGTGATGGAACGGCTCTCCGAAATCTCTCCCGAGGAATGGCGGCAGGACCTGGAGGGAGTGGAGAAGTTCTTCAACCTGTTCGGGGACCGGTTGCCCAGGGAAATCTGGGACGAATACCACGCTCTGAGACACCGCCTCGGCCATTAGCGGTAACGTCCGCAGCGCTGGGGACAGCCCGGTCTCAGGTGCGCTCCTGCCGCGCCGCGTCCTCCATGCTCTCAATGATTATCTCCGC
>CAZZAU010000025.1:0-13624 GCA_964652725.1 uncultured Dehalococcoidaceae bacterium
GCGGCGCCCACCGCCATGATGAGCACGAGGTAGCGGTATCCGGCAAATGCCTGGCGCACCGCCTGCCTGGCCGGCAGTGAAAAGGCGCGCTCATCGGGCTCCGCCGGCGCGGCAAACTTCTCCGGCAGGTAAAGGCGGCTGCCGGGAAGCAGCCGTTTCAGGCGCCGCCCCAGCGCCACTCCCTTTCCGGTCACGGCAATGATGGCCGTATCCTTATTCGCTTTGTCCACCTTTCGCCTCTATGCCGTAGAGCCGGGAGCGCCGCCCGGACGCCTCACGCTCCAGAAAGCTGCCCACCAGTATTATGGCCTGCCGCTGGATGCCGAGCTCCCTCACCCTTCCCGCCAGCTGCCCCAGCGGGGCCCTTACTGTGATCTCGTCCGCCCAGGTGGCCCTGTACACCACAGCGGCCGGCGTTTCTTCACCGTAGCCGCCCTCGCGCAGCGCCGCCACCACCTCATCTATCAGGGATACGCTCAGGAAGATGGCCATCGTGGCCCGATGCGCCGCCAGGCTCTTCAGGCTCTCCAGGGCGGGCACCGGCGTCCTGCCCTCCATTCTCGTGATGATGACCGTCTGGCACACCTCCGGCACGGTAAGCTCCGCCCCCAGAGAGGCGGCGGCGGCGAACAGGGAGCTGACGCCGGGGATAACGCGGTACTCTATTCCCCTCCTGTCCAGTTCCGCCATCTGCTCCCTGATGGCGCCGTAGATGGCGGGGTCGCCGCTCTGCAGACGCGCCACCAGCTTCCCCTCTCTGACGGCGCGGTCGATGATGCCCGTTATCTCTTCGAGGGTCAGTGCGGCGCTGCGGTGAATACCGGCCGCAGGTCTGGCGAACTTGCATATCTCCGGGTTAATCAGGGAGTCCGCGTAGATGATGACGTCCGCCCTCTCGATGACCTTCTTCGCCTTGATGGTCAACAGTTCCGGGTCGCCCGGGCCCGCGCCGATGAAATAGACCTGCACCGCCATTTATCTCCTCACTATCAGCAGGGAAAAGTAGTCCAGCTTGCGTCCCCTCAGGGCGCCGATGTCCCGGACTATCTCCTGCTCCGGGGTGGCGCATCTCCTGACGAAGAGGCACTTCCCGGCAAGATTCAGTTCCTCCAGTATGTCAAGTACCCGGTCGAAGCTCCGGTTTATCTTCATAAACACCACCGTGTCAAAGTCCAGGAGGGCTTTCCTGACGAATGTTTCATCGCAGGGCAAAGACACTATGGCCACGTGCTCATCCTCGGAGGCCAGCGGTAACAGGCCCGCCGCCGCAACGGCATGCGGTGAGGACACACCGGGTATGACCTCCACCGCCACCTCCGGGTGTCTCTCCCGCAGCGTCCCCAGAACGTGAACAAAAGTCCCGTACAGGAGGGGGTCACCGGCGCTGACGAACGCGCAATCATCCCCGGCGGCCAGATGTTGCCAGATGGTATCAGTGGCCCGCTCCCACGCTGCGGCCAGCTCCGCCTTGTCCCGGACCATGGGGAAAACAAGCTCCACCACTTTCTGCCCCGACCCGGCCAGCAGGCCGCCTATGATGGCGCGGGCCAGGCTATCGCCTCCCGGGGCTTTCTTGGGCACGAACACAACCGGTACCCCGGCCAGGACGCGTTGCGCCTTCAGGGTCAGAAGCTCCAGGTCTCCCGGGCCTACGCCCACCCCATACAAACGCCCTGTCCGGCCTTCCCTGTTTCCAGAAATCACTTTATGTCACCTTTTCTTCCGCCCGCGCCGCACTGACCACAAAGACCGGGTTCAATGCCTCCAGGCGGGTAAGCCCCGTGATGCCGGTGCCGCGCGCTATGCTTACCAGGGCGATATCTGCCACAAAACCTCTTGCCGTGAGAGCGCTTACGGCGGCGCCCAGGTTCTCGAGTGCCACCACGTTGATGACGATGCGCCCGCCTGGACGCAGCCTGCGGCCGGCCGCGCCCAGGATGTCTTCCATCCTGCCCCCGCTGCCCCCCACGAACACCGCGTCCGGGCGGGGCAGAGTGTCCAGTCCGTCCGGGGCAAAGGCATGCACCACCTCGATGTTGGGTACCCGGAACTTCTCGATATTCTGCCTGATTATGGCCACATCGGCTCCGTTCTTTTCCACGGCATAGATGCGCCCCGTCCTGATGACAGCGGCGGCTTCTATCGATACCGCCCCGGAGCCTGCGCCGATATCCCACAGCACGCTATCGCCGGCAAGGCGCAGCCTGGCCAGGCTGACTGCCCTGACCTCCTGCTTGGTAATAAGCCCCTCCTTCGGCCGGCGCTGATAGAACTCCCGGTCGGGTATCCCCAGACGCAGCAGTCCCGGCCCAGGCGCCGGCTCGCGCCGGTCTGCCAGCAGGATGAGGACGTTGAGAGGATGGAAGCTCTTCTCGCAAAGACCCTGCAGGTCAGTTTCCACCACTTCCTCATCTTTGCCGCCCAGGTCCTGACAGACATATGCCCGGTAGCCATCGACGCCGTGCTCGAGCAGCACCCGGGCGACGGCGGAGGGGGTGTGCCGGTCATCGGTGAATATGGCCACCTTGTGGCTGGAACGTACCGCCTCCACGATATCTTCGATGGGGCGGGAATGCACGCTGACCAGCCTGGCGTCTTCCCAGCTTTCCTTGATGCGGGCAAAGGCCACCTGCATGGCGCTCACATTGGGCACTATTTCCACACTGTCCTTGCCCAGCCTGGCCGTAAGATACCCGGCGATGCCATAGAAACCGGGGTCGCCGGAGGCCAGAACCACCAGCAGTTTCCGTCCCAGGTTCTGTTTCACCAGAGCTGCCACCCCGGCCAGATTGTCCTTGATGGGAATCTTCTCGCCGGGCGCCGAAGGGAACAGGTCCAGCAGCCTCCTGCCGCCGAAGATTATCCCCGCCCCTTCCACCAGCCGGCGCGCTTCCACCGGGAGGCTTCCGGCCCCGCCGGGCGCGATACCTACAATGAAGACCTTATCCTGCACAGGCCCTCCCCTGCACCGTGCCGTCATAGCCGCTCATAACGCACTCCACCTCCAGCTCCCCTCCGGCCCCTTCCCGGCACCTCTGCGCCGCCAGACGGCAGAGACGATTGCAGAACTCTCCGGCGTACGCGGCGGGCAACATTCCCAGGACGCCGCTGGCCGTCACCGCCTCCCGCAAGGGCTCGAGCAGTTCCGGCGGCACGCCGCTTTCCGCCGCCACCTGCGCCAGAAACCCGGTATCTATACCGGAATCGCTGACATTGGTGTAAAGGTGCCCGGCGGCGAGCTTGCTTATCTTGCCCATCATCCCCCAGACGGTGACCCTGGCCAGACGCCTGCGGGCGCACTGCTTCAAAGAGAAGCCGATGAAGTCGCCCGCCTGCACGAAGCACACCGCGTCCAGGGCCATCTCCCCCTGGGCGAATTTCTCACTGCGCCTGCCTGTGGTCAGCACCACCCGGCGGCAGCCGCAGGCCACGGCCACATCCAGCGCCTGGGAGATGCAGGCGGTATAAGCATTGACCGAATACGGGATGACTATGCCGGTGGTGCCCAGAATCGAAATGCCGCCCACTATGCCCAGGCGCGGGTTGAGTGTCTTTTCGGCCAGCCACTCGCCCGCCGGCACTGATATTACCACCTCGATGCCCCTGCCGTCAGGGGCGCCCCCCGTTACTTCGCCGACCGCCCGCTCTATCATCCGGCGCGGCACCGGATTGATAGCCGCCATACCCGGCGGTATCTCCAGTCCCGGCCTGGTCACCAGACCCACCCCCTTACCCCCGGTGATGGTGATGCCCGGCCCGTCTCGCCAGGAGACCGCCGCACGGATTTCGGCCCCGTTGGTAACATCAGGGTCGTCGCCGGCGTCCTTGACTACCGAGCAGCAGGCTTCTGCCCGGTCGAAGGTGCAGCCCGTTACAGCGAAACTGGCCCGGTCTCCGCGGGGCAACTCGACCTCGACCCGTTCCACCGTGCTCTGGCGCAGCAAAGAGATGACCGCCGCCCGGGCCGCCGCGGCCGCGCAGGCGCCGGTGGTGTAACCGGAACGCAGCCCCTGGCGACTTTTCCGCGCCGTCATACGTGCGCCTCCCCCGGGTTCTTCTCGCTTCCGGGAGCGACGTTGCCGGCACGCCCGGTCTCCAGAAATGCCAGCAGCTCGCGCCTGGCCTGCCCTATGGTCAGCGGTCTTCGTCCGAAGCTCATTCCGTCTTCCTTCTGCAGAATCTCGACCAGATGAGCGATGCGCGGCAACCTCAATCTCGCCTGCCTTATCATTTCTCTCTGTGCGAATATCTCCTCCGGGCTGCCCAGCCCGATAATACGCCCCCGGTCCATAACGGCAGCACGGTCGCAGTACAGCGACAGAATCTCCACATCGTGGGTGGCCACCACCATGGTGATGCCCATTTCCCGGTTCAGCCGTCTGAGCAGGCGCATAAGGGAGCTGACGCCGCGGGGGTCCAGGCCGCTGGTAGGCTCGTCCAGCAGCATTAGCGCGGGCTGCATGGCCAGCACTCCGGCGATGGCGGCGCGCCTTTTTTCGCCAAAGCTGAGAGTGTGCACCGCCCGGCCGGAAAGCCTGCTGATGCCGGTCATCAGCAGGGCATCAGCGGTTCTGCGGGCCACCTCGTCTCTGTCCAGACCTGCGTTCACCGGCCCGAAGGCGACGTCCTCTTCCACGCTGGAAGCGAAGAGCTGGTCATTGGGGTCCTGAAACACCATACCTACCCGCCGGAACACCTCTCCATCCTTCAGCAGGTGCAAGTCCTTTCCCGCCAGCAATACCCTGCCGGCAGAAGGCTTCAGCAGTCCCAGCATGTGCTTGAGCAGAGTGGTCTTGCCGCAGCCATTGGCACCCGTAAGCGCCAGGAACTCGCCGGTCCTCACCTCGAGGGCAACCTCTTCCAGAGCCCTGGTGCCATCGGGATAGGAGAACGAAAGCGCTTCCGTCTTTATCATATCGGCAGCCGTCCCACCCCGTAGAAAAGCAGCAGCAGGGCTATCATAGCCGCCCCGGCCAGCACGTCTTTCCCTCCCGGTCTTGCCTGAGGAGCCGCTCTCAGATTGCCGGCATAGCCCCGGGCGGACATCGCCTCGAACACTCTCTCCGCCCGGTCATAGGCGCGCAGGACAAGGCTGCCGCCCAGGACGGCGATGGAGTTCATACTCCGCCGCCAGCCGCAGTAGCCCAGGCGCATCCTCTGCGCGTCCCTGATAGCGAGCGCTTCCTCCAGCAGCACGAAGACATAACGGTATATGAGCAGCGCCAGCTCAACGAGCACCTGCGGAAACCTGAACCACCTGGCCGCCAGAAAGAGCTTGTTTGCCGGCGTGGACATACTCAGGAACATAATCAGTGATACGCCGCCGAGAACGCGGGACATCATCAGCAGGCCCCGGGCGAGACCATCTTCATAGCCCGTGAGGCGCAATCCCCAGAACGAGACGGTGAAAAGGGGGGCGACGCCGGCAAAGAATATCTGGGTGACCAGTACCACGGCCGCCATAACCAGGGGCATAGCCAGTCTCAGCAGAAGCAAACGCGGCGGCATTCTGATAAGCAGAAGGACAACCAGACAGAAAAAGGCGATGGCCAGGGGAGCATAGACGTTCGCCGCAAGCAGATTGAGCCCCAGCGCGATAACGGTGAAGGCTATCTTCAGCCGCGCGTCAATCCCCGTTACCGGGTTCGGCCGGTGGGCGAATACATCCGAGAATACGTGGCTCATACGGGACATATGCCTGTTGCCCTGCCGCCGCCCGCTCTCCGGCGGCGTCTCCTCAGCCCTTTTCGGTGATGAGCTTTCTCCAGCAGTAGCCGGCGGCAAAGCCTCCCACCGCCCCGCCCAGAGCGAAAACGAAGAGAAGCAGGTCGCCCTGGTCGGTATTGATGAACGGCTCCCGCGGCTCCCGGCCGGCATCGGCGGCATACTTTTCTATGACGGTAACATCCACTCCGTCCCAGGGCCCTTCTTCCTCTCCGGCCGGCAAATCGCTGAAGGCTACCCACCCCACCACCGCCAGAGATACAATGGCCACCAAGAGTCCGATGCCCACAAAACGGCCGAGGTTCTTCATTGGCTGCCTCCTTTGCTGAGAGCCGGTCCCGGGCGCAGAGCCGCCGGCATCACGTAAGACAGCAGTTCCGGCCGGCGCTGGTGCACCAGCGTTACCACACCTCCGGTGAAGAATCCCTCCAGGATGCCCAGCGGTAACTGGGTGGGCGCAAAAGCCACCGCGATGGCGCCGAACATGCTCCACAATGAGCCGGCGCCGTGCAAGGCCGAAGCCAGCTCGAAGGCGGTGGTGGCATAGGTGGCCCAGTCGCCGAAGAGGCCGGCGGCGAAAGCGGCGGCGAACACCGGCACATTCAATTTCCTGAACATGACAAAGGCGCCGAAGCCGACGAACGAGCCTACAACCGCCATAGAGACGATGTTCGCGCCCCAGGTGCTGATGCCGCCGTGGGCCAGGAACAAGGCCTGGATGAGAAGCGCCAGCGCCCCAAGCACAACGCTAACGAACGGCCCCACCAGGATGGCGGCCAGGGGAGTCCCGCTGGGATGAGAACTGGTCCCGGAGATGGGCACCGGCACCGGGAAGACGGAAATCAGGAAAACGGCGGCCCCGGCCAGTCCCAGCAGGGGCAGGAGCCTCCTGTTGTCCCGGAGCCTTCGCCGCACCATTATCACCCCCGCGCCCACGAACAAAGCCGCCACCGCGTACCATAAGGCCGCCCAGTTCGCCGGTAGAATCCCTTCGGCTATATGCATGGCGTGGGCTGGCCTGGCATACAGAAGCAGCAAGCCGAGAGCGAGAACGGGCGCCAGCACACCACTACGCTTGAGCCAGTTAATTCGTTCTTCCGGCATTTGGGCCTCCTTTCCTGCCGTGGTGATTATTCCGGATGTCCCACGGGATAACAGACGGATTTAGCTGTGGCCGGTTCGCTCCAGCGCCAGTTTCAGCAGAGCATTGACCGTGGCCGCGGCAAGGGCGCTGCCCCCGCGCGTCCCCGGAACGACTATATAAGGAACGTCCCGCCGCATCAGCCCTGCCTTGGCCTCACGGGCCTGCACAAAGCCCACCGGCATGCCTACCACCAGTGCCGGAGCCACTTCCCCACTGTCCACCATCTCCAGCAGGGACAGAAGAGCAGTGGGCGAGTTGCCGATGGCTACGATGGCGCCGTTCAATTTGCCGCCCAGACGGCGCATCGCGGCCGCGGTGCGGGTAAGATTTGCCTCCGTTGCACCCTCCCCCGCTTCCACCCCGTCCAGGGCGCAGGCCAGAGAGCAGCCGCACATCGTGACCAGCCGCCGGTTGATGCCCGTGGCTACCATCCGCACATCAGTGTAGACGGAGGCGCCGCCGGCAATGGCACTCATCCCCGAGGCGACCGCTCCCGGCCCGAACTTCACCCGGGGGGCGATTTCGATATCTCCGCTGGCGTGAACGATGCGCTTGACGATGGCCCGCTCCTCCTCAGACATGGAAGGCAGCGGCGGCAGCACTCTTTCCACAATTTCCAGGCTCTGCCGCTCAATGGCACCGGGAGCCATCGCCGGCCACTCTTCCACCAACAGCTCCGGAGCGGACTGAAATACGCATTCCGCCACGTGGGCGATGAATGTGTTGTCCAGCCCCAGAGGATTGGCCACAATGAATTCCTTTTCCGGGTACAGCCTCCAGAACTCATCGACGAGCTCCGGGACATGCTCCGTGATATGCCGCCCCGGAAAGAGAAAGTAGGGCACTATCAGTATCCGGCTGAAGTCCCGCCGCGCCAGATGCTCCACGGCTTCTTCCAGGCCGGGGCGGTTGAATTGCAGCGCCGCCCCGATAACCTCCACCCCCGGCGGCAGCAGCAATGCCAACCCTTCGGTCACTGTCCGCAGGACGCCGGGCAACTCCGCGGCCGCCCGCTCACCCCGGCTGCCGTGCACCAGCACAATTATACCGGTCTTCGTCACCAAGTCCACTCTGATGGATGAAAATCAAACACGGTGGATATTATAAAGAACCGCCGGCCTGATGTCAATATCCGTAAAAGGGGTTTTTGCCTGTATTGCGGTTTTTTTTGTTGCCATCAATGCCCCTGTTTTTCTTGCCGGTGATTCCAGAGGAGCGGCAACTGCAAACAAAGCCAACAGAACCAGGGTTTGACAGGTCCGTCTCTCCGTGCCATACTTGTTTTCACTGTGGACGAACTGGACCAACGTTTGATTGCAGAGCTGGCCAGAAAGGCCAGGCAAAGCAGCGCGGACCTGGCGCGAAAGCTCAGCACCAGCGAGGCCACCATCCGCCGCCATATTCAGCATCTGGAAGACAGCGGGGTCATCACTTTCCGTGTCATTCTGAATCCGGGCAAGCTAGGGTATACCATCATCGCCATAATCGCTCTGGAAGTTGACCTGGGCAGAATCGATGAGATAGCGGAATCGCTCGCCGGCTGTCCCAACGTGCGCTACGTTACGCTGTGCACCGGTAACCACGATGTCTTCATCGGAACCTGGTTCAGAGATTCCGGCGAGCTCACCAGATTTGTTAAAGACTATCTCGCCCGGGTGCCCGGCATCAGAAAAAGCGAGACGTTCATTATCCTGGATGTAAAAAAGGACGAAGTCGGCTGGCTGCAAAGCCTGGAGCCCGACAAACGCCCGTGAACTGCGGCCGTTCAAAACCGGGAATATCTAATTACGGCGGTTCAGGAGGAGAACATGACGGATAGACCTGATCAGGGGTAACCCTATATATGGGCTTCGATCAGGCATACCGTAAAGGACTACCCAATAGTAGCTGCACCTTTCAGGGGCAAAATCCTGGCCCTGGGAACGATAGATGACAGCAAGGCTGCCATTGACGACAATATCAAGGGACAGATAGAGCGAACACCAGTGACTGAAACGGAACTGCGGTATGATGATGGGGGCATAGTCTCCCTTATGAGACAGGTACTTGTGCGGGCAATAGCTCAAGTACCAATGTCAAAACAGACAGAGATTCTGAAATATTGGGAAGAAAACAAGGTCTCTACGAGATGAGCTTGGCGTTATACGCCAAGCTCATCTTTCCGGCGGCGCGGCCTCTAGAAGATTTCAGCAAGCCGACAAGTCAGCGACTATTTTAGTTCTGATAGCCAGTCAACAATCTCTTTGACTTCGGGAATTCTCCCCATCGCTTTGACATTACCATTGATAGCCAATCCCGGAGTTGATGTAATGCCTCTCTTCATTATCTCCACCTGATCTTTTACCAGCTTGATCTCTCCTTCCAGTCCGAGCTGGCGCAGTGCCCCTCTGACATTCTCCTGTGTTGCCTGGCACTTCGGGCATCCGATACCAAAAACTTCTACTTTAACCATTTCATCCCTCCTTAAAATATATTTATCTTAAAGTGTGATAATGAAAGTCTGATAAACCATACCAGCAATAAATGCGACAATAACCGCCAGTACCGCGTAACTCAGAACTACTTTCCAGCCAATAACCCTGGAGACGCCCAACATGGAAGGAATTGAAGCCATAGGAGCGCCAATAAGGAAGGCAAGTGCGGCTGCCGCCGACATACCCTTGGAAATCAACCCCTTTACTAGAAAAACCTCCACCAGTGTCGGTGTATAAGTAGGAACGCCAATCACAGCCCCAAGGGCAACTCCAGTCGTGCCTGACAGGTAGTCGACAACAAGCGTGGTGGGAAGGTATCTCTCAATGAAGCTGATCACAACAAGTCCTGCCCCCAGGTACGGAAGCACGAGCCTTGCCAGGAAACCGGCTTCCTTTATAGCATTCCAGCTGTTTTTGCTGAAACTGGGTTTTGCCTCTTCTTCTACAGTTACGGCGGTTATACTGGCATATTTTGCCTCCTGTTCCTTGCTCCATTTAGTGCGACTGACCAGGTAACCGATAATTATAGCGCCGGCCAAACTGAATAGTAGCCTGAACAGCATTATTTTCGGGGAAATAATCGTGGCTGTAAAAATGAGGGCCATGATATTGGCCGCCGGAGCCATCAGCAGGAAGGTGAGAGCCGGTCCCATTCCAGCGCCAGACATCAATAGACCGCCAAAAATTGGTATCATCGCGCAGGAACACACCGTCAGCAACGGCGCGAAAAGCCCGGCCAGGATGAAGGAATAAAAACTGCTGCTGTTCAGGTATTTTTTCATTCTTTCTTTGGGTACAAACGCTGACAAAACACCACCTAGAGCAAAGGCAAGAGCAAGCGGCCCCCATGCCCTGGTGATATAGCTGAAGATGTAGACGAAAGGCACTTGCCAGAAGGAGTAGTCCATCAACTCGTTGTAATCAGGGGTCGATGGGTTGTCATAGTGAAAAACCGGGAATAATGGCGTCCCTGCAATGCGGGGGTAGATAATAATTACCAGACCCAACGCAATTATTATCCACGGCAAAGCTGTTTTTAGCCACCTAATCATGCTATTTTTTTAACTTCCTTTCAAAGATTGATACTTCAATTTTAGAAAGGACATATGACCCCGCCACCAGCATTTGCACCTCTTCAATTTTTGCATTTCTCTGACCCCTTGTTCACTCCTATAGCGAGTCGCCACCGTACTTGGTTGGTCAGGCAAGTCTCGATCTACTGGTGCTGAGGCGAGAGACTGTCATCAGCCGTCAACACCTTGATTCGAGACTTGCGACTGGCTTTTGCACGTTCTACTGGCTCAGTCTTCCTTAAACGCTGCCTATCCGATTCTGCCACATTATTGTTTTCCAGTGCCTTTTCCGCCGCGTCAATCAGTTGGGAGCAAAAGTCCTGTGGCCTATCTTTATCTATCGAATAGAATGACCACAGTCCCTCTCTCCTCAGCTTGAGAAAGCCAGCCCCATACAGCGCACTTAGGCTACGCGAGGCTGTGCTTTGGGAGACGTTGAGCGCCTGCATCACCTCGCAGACACAGCTCTCCCGTTCCAGAAGCAGATTGAGTATGCGTAGTCTGGTCTCATCGGATAACACCTTGAAAGCCTTAACTGCATCCCGCATATGTCACATCCTGCTAATATGCATATAACCCCATATATGCATATGATACGACGCAGTGAGCCTCTTTGTCAAATACCCTGATGTGTGCAGAAGGGAATCAGTTGGAAAACGGAGTGGCCGAGATAGTTTCAGGTTCTATTTTAGGTGCTTTATGTCCCATTCGATGAATCGGTCTGCCAGCTCTGCTATCACTCGATGGAAAGTCGTTGTGGAGCGCTTAGCAACACGGTTGAATAGACTTCACAAAACTTATGCCTTTCCTGCCTCAGTATCAACTGTTCATGCAAATGTTATAGTTTTGTAACATTTCCTCTGATGATTTTATAACTTCTTCATCAGGTTTATGTTAATTTTAAAGTATTAAGATGGGGGGTAATGTCATGTGTTGGAATTGCGGTTGTATGATGCCAGACGATGACCACGGGAATCCAGATAATATCACTACTGAAACTCTGAGGAAAGCGGCAAGGGCCGGTGGGCCAGAAACCATTCACAAACTCATGAATAATATGAATGATATCTACGAGAGTAAAATAAAAAGCACACCGACCGATACGGAGTCGATATAAAACCGTCATCTGCTTTCTAAAATGTGGAAAGAAACTCCGTAGTATTACTAACTTGTGGCGATATTTTCTGAGGCGGGTTTGCTATGGAAATGATTCTGGTCAAAAATGTTCAAGATATCCGTTTTGAACCTACTCCCAAGTGGGTAAGGGTGATGTTCAACGGCAAGTTCATTGCCGATAGTAAACGCGCCCGGCTTCTTCTACCCGGCGGTCCGCCTTATTACTATTTCCCTAGAGAAGATGTCAGGATGGAACTGCTGGAGCCGACCGACCATCAAGAACAAACCCCTTTGCTCGGAAACGCCTCCTTCTAGACGACCAAGGACGGAGACCGCGTTGCGGAAAACGCCGCCTGGACTTATGCCGAGCCGGTTTCCGAATCTATAGATTTAAGTGACTATATTACCTTCGACTGGGATTCTATGGATGCCTGGTATGAGGAGGACGAGGAAATTTACGTTCATCCGCACGACCCTTATAAGAGGATTGATATCCTGGAGAGTTCCAGGCATGTCGAGGTGGTAGTGTTGGGGGAAAAGGTTGCTGACACTCGCAGGCCGATTCTTCTTTTTGAGACGGGACTGCCGGTAAGATATTACTTCCCCAGGCTGGACGTGAGAATAGATTTACTCATAGATAGCGATAAGACAACCGGTTGTGCTTACAAAGGAAAGGCGCAATACTATTCGGTTAAAGTAGGAGACCAGATAGCACAGGACATTGCCTGGTACTACCAATACCCTGGCATCGAGGCTATCAAGGTACGGGCGAGGATCGCCTTCTTTAATGAGCGGGTAGACGCTCTTTATGTGGATGGCGAGAAACAGGAAAAGCCGGAAACAGTGTGGTCATAATTCCATAAAGCAACTGTCTTAAAAGTCAAGAATAGGGACCAATAAGTTGAGGATTAAAGGATTGCCAGGAACTGTGATTTTTAAGCATAGCGTTAAGAATAACGAGCAATTTACGCATGCAAGCGGTAAGGGCGACTTTCTTGGCTTTACCGGCAGCCAGCAAACGCTGATAGAAAGCGCTGATAACAGGGTTGTGGCGACTGGCAACCAATGCTGCCATGTAGAGAGATGCGCGTATGCGGGAGCGGCCACCCCAAACCGTACGTTTCCCGCGCAGTGTGCCGCTATCCCGGTTGAAAGGGGCAACTCCAACCAGAGCCGCAATACGTTTTTTGTCCAGGGTTCCCAGTTCAGGCAAATAAGCCAGCATGGATACTGCCAGCTGAGGGCCTACGCCAGGCACGGTACGCAACAGCTTCTCCTTTTCACGCCATACCGGGCTGTTATGCAGCATTTCCTTCAGTTCCCGGTCTATTTCATCCAGTTCCTGTTTAAGCCAGTCAATATGAAACTGGATTCGCTGGATAACCGGCGGTCGGGATGTACGCAGCCGGTTTTTCTCGGCAACCAGCATGGTCATTACCTGGTTCCGGCGAGAGACCAGAGCATTGAGAGACTGGGTCTCCGAATCCGGAAGGGAACGGCAAGCAGGGCGGATAGCTTCAGCGAAATGTGCCAGAACATGGGCATCCAAAGCGTCGGTTTTAGCCAGCTTGCCGGTAGCTTTGGCAAAATCTCTTACCTGCCTGGGGTTGACCACCACGACGGGGAGATCGGCGACAGCCAGAGCCGCAACGACAGTAACTTCCAGGCCGCCGGATGCTTCAAGAACTACCAGAGCGGGATGAAGCTTGACAATTTGCCCAACAATTTTCTGAATGCCCTCCTCGGTATAATCAACCTGCCATTGCTTGTCAGCCGGGCGGATGGCGATGTCCAAATGCGCCTTGGCAACATCGATGCCAACGAAAGAGAGTTCTTGATTCATTATAACCTCCTCGACTACATTATAGCCCTTCCTTGCACGATACGGGCTTGGTTAGCCCTGACAACTGTTCGGGCTTTCTTTCAGAGTGGTGTGGCGACCCTCGCTTTCAAACGGTCTTTTATGACCCAGGAGGTATCGGTCTGCCACACCGCTGGTAACTACGTTTAGTATAACGTCTATATATTAATAAGATACAAGGAGGTGATAGCTAGTGGCAGTACAGACTTCGATGGCGCCTTCAGGATTGGCT
>CAZZAU010000026.1:0-2531 GCA_964652725.1 uncultured Dehalococcoidaceae bacterium
CACCGCGTCCTCGATGACCACGCAGCTCCGCGGCTCCGCGGCCAGCTTCTCGGCGGCGCGCAGAAATATCTGGGGGCTGGGCTTGCCTTCCTTGACGTCCCGGCCCCAGACGATAGCATCAAAGTAGTCCCCTATGCCAAGCTGCCCGGTAACAAACTTTCCATTCTCCACCGGAGAGGATGAGGCGAGGGCCACCTTTATGCCATAATCACGCAACGACCGAATGAGTTCCAGCGCTCCGGGGAACGGTTTCAAGTTGCCGGCGGCTTTCTCGCGGAACAGAGCTTCCTTTTCGGCCATGATTTCCCGCACCAGCTCTTCTGACGCACCCGCGCCCGCCACATCCTTGATTATGGTATCGTTTCGGCGCCCGAAGTTGCGCCAGAACATCTCTTCAGTGTACGGTATGTTTTTCCTGGCGAAGGTCTCCTGCCAGGCCCGGAAGTGGTACGGGGCGGTATTGACTATAACCCCGTCCATATCCCATATGACGCCTTCCAGCCGGTTGGCGCCCACCAGCACCTGCACTGCCCGCCCCTCCGCCACCAGCATACCGTCTGGCGCCGTTACCGTGCCTTCTACCTGTACGTTTCTCCCCTCGTTTTTGACCACCCGCGCGCGGACGGTCAGGCTGCCGTCCACCCGGGCGGGACGCCTGAAGTCCACCTGTATGGAGGCGGTAAGAAAATCAAAAAAACCGCCTGCCAGGGCGGCATGCCCCATGGCCTCGTCAAGCATAGTAGTGATGATGCCACCGTGGATGATGCCAGGCCACCCCTGGTAGGTCCGGCCCGGAGCCAGCTCCCCTCGTAGCCACTCGCCGTCACGACGGAAGCGTAGCTTCAGGCCGCAGGAGTTCAACCTGCCACAACCGAAGCAGCCTCCCCCGGCCTTCACCTCGCTATGTGTGTCATTCATTGAAGATCGCCTTTCAATCCGGTTGTGCCTTGAAATGTTCCCAGCCCTTCCCGGCCAGATGCACCCGGTTTCCTCCGGCATCCATAAGAACGACCTGGCCAGCACCGCCTGCGGTAACTTCGCCGATGACCGTCACCGGGCAGGCGGCGGTCTCTTTCACCTCCGCCATCACCCGGGTGCCGGCGGTGAAAAGCAGCTCGTAGTCCTCGCCGCCGGAAAGCGCCAGCGCCAGTGTCCGTCCACCGAAACCGGCCTTCACCGCCGGCGAGACCGGCACCCGCTCCGTTTCCAGCCTGGCCCCCACACCGCTGGCCCGGCAGATGTGCGTCAGGTCAGCAACCAGCCCGTCGGAGATGTCTATGGCGGCTTTGACCCCCCTCTCCGCCAGCAACTTGCCCTCGGCCAGCCGCGGCCAGGGACGGAAAAAGGCCCTGCTCAGCTCGGCGGCATCAGCCGTCTCCAGCACAATCGCCCCGCGCAGCATCTCCAGACCGGCAGCGGCCGCACCCAGGCTTCCGGTGACGGCGATGACATCTCCAGCCCTGGCACCGGAGCGGAGGAGAAGCCGGTCAGCGCCCGGCGCACTGCCAAAAACGGTGATGGTGAGGCTGACCAGCGGCGCCCGGCAGGTATCCCCTCCCGCGATGGCCACCCCGAACTCCCCTGCCACCGCCAGCATGCCCCGGTACAGCGCAACGACGGCCTCAACGTCCGTCTCCCCGGGTACGCCAAGCGAAACCACGGCGTACTGCGCGTTTCCGCCCATGGCAGCGATATCGCTCAGGTTCACCGCCAGCGCCTTCCACCCCAGGTCCTCCCAGGATGTGTTCTCCAGGTTGAAGTGGACCCCCTCGAACAAAGAATCGGTGGTGACCAGGCTTACGGCGTCATCGCTGCGCCAGGCCGCGGCATCATCGCCGATGCCCAGTAAAAGCGGCGCGGCCTGCCCGTTCCGCGCTATGATTCCGGCCAGGAAGTCTATGAGTCCGAACTCTCCCAGCTCCGAGACTTTCACGCTCAGATTATAACACGGCGGTAATGAGCGGGACAAAATTACCCCAAAAGGCCCTGGTCATTTCCCGCGAAAGCTGGTATAGTTTACCCGCAACCATCACCGCATTCAGCATCGTCGTTATCGTTATGTCAAGGAGGCCTCGATGACCCTTACCAAACAGGTAGCCAGATTCGTAACGGAAACCCGCTACGAGGACCTGCCCCAGAAAACGGTGCAGTATGCCCGCCAGCTCGCCCTCAGCAACCTGGGCTCGATGGCCTGGGGTTCCACCCTGCCGGCAGGGAAAATCATCACCAAATTCGTTAGAGAAATGGGCGGCGCGCCGGAGGCCGGCGTCATCGGCGGCCAGATCAGGGTACCGCTGAGCACCGCGGCGCTGGCCAACGGCAGCTTCGCCCACGCCGCGGAATGGGAGGGCGACAGCCGGCCGGAGATGGTGGGGGTTATGACCGTTTTCCCGGTGGTGTTTCCAGTTGCGGAAAAGCTGGGGTCTTCAGGAAAAGAGCTGGTGGCGGCGGCCATCATAGCTCACGAGGTACAGTCCAGGCTCGGTCTGGCCTGTCTCACCGCAACCGGGCGCGGGTTCTTCGCCGTTCCC
>CAZZAU010000026.1:2541-4931 GCA_964652725.1 uncultured Dehalococcoidaceae bacterium
GTGGCCACCGCCAGGCTGCTGAAGCTGAACACGGAGCAGGTGGCAATGGCCCTGGCCATCGCCGCTTCCCAGGCGGCGGGCACGTTGCGGCAACACTCCACCATGACCCACTTCGTGGAGACCGGATTTGCCTGCCGCAACGGGGTGATGGCCGCCCTCCTTGCCGGGGAAGGCATCAACGCTGACCCCAATATCCTGGAGGACACCCCTATGGGCCTCGGCGCGGGCAGCGCCCTGGCCGGCAGGGAGAATTACCGGCCGGAAAAGGTAACCGCCGGACTGGGAAAGGACTTCCGTTTTGATCTGGTCGATACCAAGGTCTTCCCCTGCCACTCCCTGCAGCAGCGCCCGCTGGAGGCTGCCCTGCACCTGGTTAAAGAGAACGGCATCTCTTCCGCCGATGTGGATGAGGTGGTGGTGGATGTAAACCCGTCCACCGCCCACGAAATAGACCTTCTTGAGCCGCCTGACGGCGAGCACACCAGGGTCAGCCTGCAGCACGGTATCGCCGGCGCGCTGCTGGGAAAAAGAGTGGGGCGGGACACCTTCTCCGATGAAAAGCGCCTGGACCCCGCATTCAGGGAAGCCAGGTGGAAGGTGAAGATTGTGCCCCACCCGGACTGGAACGAGCCCTGGCCAGGAGGCTTCGAAATCGTGACTATCAGGCTGAAGAACGGCCAGGAGCACAGCGCCCGGTGGGAAGCATGGCGGGGTTACCACAAGACACCCCTCACCCACGAAGAGCTGGTGGCCAAATTCCGGGACGCCACCGGCGACGTCCTTTCCAGCCGGGCAGCCGACCGCGCCATCGAGCTGACGCTGAACCTCGACGCACTCAAGGACGTGGCCGAGATAATGCACATCCTTACCTCCGGCGAACGCTAGACCAGAATGTCATTGCGGGCAGCGCAGCGACAGAGCAGTCTTTTTTCCTTCCGTGAACTATGAGATTGCTCCGCTCCGCTATCCAGTTGACAAAGCGCCGCATAGCGGTTAGCATTTTCTTGAGGCCGTGCTAGATGGGGAGCTAGCGGTGCCCTGAACCTGCAACCCGCTACAGCAGGGTCGAATTCCAGCTTGAGGCCCTTGCCTGGTAGGACTGCCCGGATCAAGTGGTGTTGAAGGCCGGGTCCTGCGCGGCGGAAAGCTATGAACCCCGTCAGGTCCGAGAGGAAGCAGCGGTAAATAGCGCCTTCCGGGTGCCGCAGGTTTGCCTGACCGGAGCTAACTGGTCCGGCCAAGCTGTTGGGCAGGGTCGAGGGCAGGTGCACGGCCTCATTTTTTATTCCTTACCAGGTCAGAAAAGGAAGGGTGTGAAAGCGGAATCCCTGCTGGCCACGACCCGGAGAATGCTGCGCCGGTACGAGCTGCGGGCGAGAAAAAGGCTCGGCCAGCACTTCCTGGTCGGTGACCGGGTACTGCGTCAAATCCTGGCCGCCGCCGAGCTTACCTCTGGCGACACTGTCCTGGAAGTGGGCCCCGGCCTGGGCATAATGACCAGGCAGCTCGCCCTGAGAACGGCCAGGGTAATCGCCGTGGAGCTGGACGATAATCTGGCCGAAATGCTGAATGAAGAGTTGTCAGACTGTCCTAACGTAACCATCATCAACGATGACATCCTGCGCCTCGACCCCGCGGCCCTGTTTGCCGAGCCGTTCTCCTACAAGGTGGTGGCTAACCTCCCTTACTACATCACGTCTCCGGTGCTTCGTCATTTTCTGGAAACGCCGGCCAAACCGGCAATGATACTGGTGATGGTGCAGAAAGAGGTGGCCAGGACCATCGCTGCGGCGGACAGGAAAAGCCTGCTAAGCATCGCCGTGCAGTACTTCGGCCGGCCCGGCATAGTCGGCTCCGTGCCCCCGCGCGCATTCTACCCCGCCCCGGAGGTGGACTCCGCCATCCTGCGCATCGAGCCCTATCGCGAGCCGCCCGTCTCCGTCCCCGATGAAAAAGACTTTTTTGCCCTGGTGCGGGCCGGGTTCACCGCCCCCCGCAAACAGCTGGCCAACTCGCTGGCCCAGGGGCTGAAAGTGCCCCGCACCGAGGTCCTGACGCTGCTGGAGCAGGCCGGTATCTCGCCGCAGCGCCGCGCTGAGACGCTGGCCCTGGAGGAATGGGCGGCATTGTCGCGGGTGTACCCGGCCGCGGAAAAGAAACCGGAATGATAACCGTCCCGGCGCCGGCCAAGCTCAACCTGACCCTCGAAGTCCTGGGTAAGCGCCCGGACGGCTATCATGATATCCGCTCCGTGGTGCAGACCGTAAGCCTGTGCGATACGCTCAGTTTCGCGCCCGGCCCGCAGCTTGACATCGAGTGCCATAGTCCTGGTTGGAAGGCGGAGAAAAGCCTGGTGACCGCGGCGGCGCATCTTCTAAAAGAGACCAGCA
>CAZZAU010000026.1:4941-13606 GCA_964652725.1 uncultured Dehalococcoidaceae bacterium
GGGCGCAGCCGTCAAGCTGAAAAAGCGCATCCCGCTTGTCTCGGGGCTGGGCGGCGACAGCAGCAACGCCGCCGCCGTGCTGCTCGGCCTGAACAAACTCTGGAAGCTGAGACTATCGCGGGAAGACCTGCTCGACCTGGCGGCACGCCTCGGCTCAGACGTGACCTTTTTCCTCCATGGAGGCACGGCGCTGATGGAGGGCAGAGGGGAAATGGTGACCCCCCTCCCCGCCTACCCCTGCCGCTGGGCCATCGTGGTGGTGCCGGATGTGCCCCGGCTGCTCAACAAAACGGCGCATCTCTACGCCAGCCTGAAGGCCGGCCACTTCACCGAAGGCCGGATAACGCAGCAACTGATGGACGAACTGAGAGACGACAGAAAACCTTCCGTCCTGTTCAACACCTTCGAGAACGTGGCTTTCGAACGCTTCTCCGGCCTTAAAGTCTACCGCGACCACCTGCGCAAAATGGGCGCTCCGGACGTGCACCTTGCCGGCTCGGGGCCGGCACTCTTTACCTTGCTCGAAGACAAGGCGGTGGCCGAAGACCTGTATGACCGCTGCCTGGGACAGAATATGGAAGTTTATCTCGCGGAGACTTTAGCCAGCGCTCAGCCGCCCACCGGATAGATATACGCCGAGGTCTCCGCGTATGGCTCCGGCGCCCAGCCCGCCGTGCGCTTGCCCGTGGTATCCAGATACCAGTAACGCTTCTCGCCGAGGAGCCAGGAGTTGCCATACTCCAGCGGATAGTTTATCCCCAGCCCCATATGGTCGAACTCCTCGAACAGTATGAGGGCAACATCATGCCCCATATCGGTCAGGATAGCCGCCAGAAGTATGGAGGTATCCTCGCAATCGCCCTCTTTTTCGAACAGCGTTTCCACCGGGTAGCGAGGGTACTCATCCGAAGTGCTGCTGATGCTGTCCAGGCTGTAGTTAAGGCTCTGCACCAGGCTCAGCGCCAGCTCGATGCGCTGACGCTCGTTCAGTTGCTCCTCCGCCACGATTCCATCCAGATAATCCACCACTCTTTCGATAATCGCATCATCGCCCGGCTCAACAGCCATGACCGCGTATTCGGTGAAGAAGAAGTAGGGGTGGTAGCGGTTGTAGTTGAGCCAGGACGGGCGCTGTTTCTCCTTGTAGCGCAGGTATTCTTTCAGGGGAACGGACAGGGTCAGATTGTGCTCCTTGCTCCGGTACTCGAACTGGTTGTGCACGGTAAGCACCGCTTTCTCCAGACTGCGTATCTGCATCTGGGCGGAAAGCGCCCACCCGGCCAGAAGCAATGCCAGCACCAGCAGTCCCGCCGTGGTCAGGCCGCTGCTTCCGCTCAGCCGCTTCACCGCTTTGCCTCCGTCAGCCACCGCGCCACCAGCTCCCGCTCGTCCTCGGGGTCGCTCACGGTACCTTCCAGTCTCGCTTCCAGGAGCCTGTCCAGCACCACTTTCATCTCCGGCCCCTGGGGCACCCCCATCCTTTTCAGTTCCTCCCCGTCCAGCACCGGCCTGACGTGCCGCAGGCTGCGCAGGAATACCTCAAGACGTTCTCTGACCATGGCCGGGCGGCACGCAGCGAGATTGGCCTTGACCGCCTCCGGGTCATAGCTGATGAGGTAGGCATACACCTCGCCCGGCGTCCATTCCGGGATGGAGAGCGGCTCCAGGCTGTCCCGCAACGTAAGGGCATCCCGCACCACCCTGGCGGTGGCTTTGCGCAGGTGAAGATAGGAGATGACCTTCTCCGCCTCCTCCCTCTTCAGGCGGTACAGCAACAGCGCCAGGTACAGCCCTAAAGACGGCCGCCCCGGTGCGCATAGCCGTCTTGCCCTCCGCAACTTCCCCTCCAGGCCCCTGCCATTGAGGGAGGGGTGCAGGCAAGCCAGAACTCCAAGCTCGCCGGCCCGCCGCAACACCTTCCCCGGACGGGCCTCCCGGAAAACCAGTTCCAGCTCGTGGCGCACGCGGTCACCGCTGAGCAGGCGGAGGTACTTCGCGTCCCGGCGCAGCAGCTCCAGCGTGTCCGTTTCCAGCTGGAAACCCAGTCGCTGCTCGTAGCGCAGTCCCCGCCATATTCTGGTGGCATCATCGATGAAGCTTTTACGGTGCAGTACCCGCACCAGTCTGGCTGCAAGGTCGACCAGCCCGCCGTAGGGGTCCAGCAGTATCCCGTACCTTTCCGGGTCCAGCTCCACTGCCATCGCGTTGATGGTGAAGTCGCGCCGGAACAGGTCGTCGCCGATGCTGCCGGGAGCCACCACGGGCAGAACACAGGGTTCCGGATACATCTCGGAGCGGGCGCTAGCCAGGTCCGCGGACCAGCCGTCCCAGTCCAGCCGGGCGGTGCCAAAGCGCTGGTGCAGCGTCAGCCTGGCTCCATTTGCTTGCGCCAGCTCCTGCGCTACCGCCAGAGCGTCTCTTTCCACCACCAGATCGATATCGAAGTTCTCACGGCCCAGGAGAAGGTCACGCACCACCCCTCCCACCAGGTACAGCTTCTTTCCCTGCCGCCTGGCCACCTCACCCGCCAGGTGCAGAAACTGCGCCAGCTCCGCGGGGAGCTGCCCCGCCATTCTGCCGGTCAGATGCAGAGGTTCAGCCATAGTAAAATTATAACACAGGTCTGGGGAAACTCCATTGCCGGCTGCGGAACTCCGAACTTCGTCTTTTCCGAAAACAGGACGTTGCCGCGGCCTCAAGGTTTGTGCACCCTGCGCCGTCTCGGTTATAATAAGTTCCATAAAGCATGAAAGTGGTAGCCATCGTGGGCATGGCCGGGGCGGGCAAATCGGAAGTGGCCCGGCGCTTCGAGCAGAGCGGTTTCAGCAGGATACGCTTCGGCGACGCCACGGACGGGGAGTTGAGGAGGCGGGGGCTGGCCCGCAATGAAGACAACGAGCGCGCCATCAGGGAGCTATTGCGCCGGGAACACGGGATGGCCGCTTACGCCAGGCTCAACCTGCCCCGCATTAATGCCGCGCTGGAAAAGTCGAATGTGGTCATCGACGGCCTTTACTCATGGGAGGAGTACCTGTTCCTGAAAGAGCGCTACGGCGACGACTTCCGTGTGGTGGCGGTGTGGGCATCACCGCGTACCAGATATGAACGGCTCGGCCACAGAGCGGAGCGGCCCCTGGCCCCGGCCGAAGCGGCCAGCCGGGACCGGGCCGAACTGGAGAAGACCAACAAGGGCGGCCCCATCGCTATGGCCGATTTCACCGTAACCAACGAATCTTCGGTGACCGACCTGGAGAGCCAGGTACAGGAACTGATTGCCAGGCTGAAATGAAAGAAATAATCACCAGGCCGGGGCCGGACGAGTATTTCCTCAAGATAGCCTCGGTGGTGGCCGAGCGCTCCACCTGCCGGCGCCATCACGTGGGGGCGGTGGCGGTGAGGGACAAACATATCCTGGCCACGGGCTATAATGGGGCAGCCTCCGGCTCAAGGGACTGCCTGGAACTGGGCTGTCTGCGCGACGAGCTTAACATTCCCTCGGGCCAGCGCCACGAAATCTGCCGGGGTATTCACGCCGAGCAGAACGTTATAGTGCAGGCCAGCCTGCACGGCGTCAGTCTGGAGGGCAGCACCATCTACTGCACCCACACCCCCTGCATCCTGTGCGCCAAGATGCTGACCAACGCCAGAATCAAGCGCTTCGTCAGCTTCGGCAAGTACAACGATGGCGCCTTCGTCGAGCTGTTCCGAGAGGCGGGCATCGAGATAGATAGCCAGCCCAGACCGCCTTCCCAGATTACTTATCTGGACTGAACCATTATGAGCAGAGTCTCCATTGTAAGAGCCGATGACAACCTTTATGCTGCCTTCATAGGGGCCCTGGACCACATTGGGGAGAGGCCGGTAAGGCGGGGCGACCGCGTCCTCATCAAGCCCAACCTGTACGAGCCTCTGGACCCCTGCGGCGGCGAAATCACAAACCCCGAGGTGGTGGCGGCTGTTGCCCGGTATTGCCTCGAGGCCGGGGCGGACGAGGTAATCATCGGGGAGGGACCCAGCTACTACCAGCCGCGCTCCGCCCTGCGGGAATGCTTCACCCGCACCGGTATCAGCAACGTGGCGGAGCGCCTGGGCATCCGTTGGGTCCTGTTCGATGATTACAGCTACCGGATATTCAGCGGCATATCCGGCGGCACCCCGGACCAGTTCCGGGTTACCGAGTTCGCCTTCGCCTGTGACAAAATTATCAATGTGCCCTGCCTCAAGACCCACTACCAGACCACGGTCACCCTGGCTATGAAAAACCTGAAGGGCTGCCTGAAAAGGGAGGACAAGCCCCGCTTCCATGACCGCGATCTCAGCGCAGCCGTGGTGGAATTGAACAAAATCGTCCGGCCTGCGCTCAACGTCATCGATGCCACCTCCGAACGGATAGGCAGCGTGGGCTCTTCCGCCCGCCGAGAGGGCACCGGCGCCAGCCTGCTCATGGTCAGCACCGACCCCGTGGCCGTCGATGCGGTGGGCTGCGCCCTTATGGGTATCAACCCGGCCGAAGTGCGCACCGTAACGCTGGGAGCCGAGGCCGGGCTGGGCAAAAGCGACCTTACCGGAATCGAGATATCCGGCGAGGAGCTGAAAAGGCTCCGGTACAGGGTAAGGCTGCCCCAGGAGCGGCTGCGGCAGAGCTTCCCCCTGCTGGAAATCACGGGCGCGGAGCGGGCGTGCAGCGGCTGCCTCATCCCCCTTATCTCCAGTCTCCTGCTGCTGGGCGAACAGGGGCGGAAGCTGACGCACCCCCTCCGCATCTGCGTGGGCAAAACCCCTGAGGTCCCCACCGATAAACCCTGCATTCTCGTCGGCGACTGCGCTCAGGTAGAGGATGCCGGCACTGCCGCCCGGCTTGAAGGCTGTCCCCCCCAGCGGGAAATGCTGCGCGCTCTGCTGGAGAAGTTTATCTCCTAGCTCGCTTCTTCCACCAGCGAGGAGATGCGCTGCAGCGCCTCATCGATATCCCCGGCACCGACCATACGGTTGGTCACTGCCCGCACGCTGCGGCCGCCGCGAGAAAGAAATTTTACCCCCCGCTCCCCTATCCGGGGCACGAAGTCAGACACTCCCGCCGGAAATTCGAAGTTTACGATGTTGCTCCGCACTTTCTCTGGACTCACGGAAAAGCCGCGGATAGCGGCCAGGCCCTCCGCCAGGCGCCGCGCATTGGCATGGTCTTCCGCCAGGCGCTCCACCATCTTCTCTATGGCCACTATGCCGGCGGCGGCAATCACCCCCGCCTGGCGCATTCCCCCGCCCAGCATCTTGCGCCACTTGCGCGCCCGCTCCACCGTTTCCCGCGTCCCGCAGAACAGCGAGCCCACCGGGGCGCTCAGGCCCTTGGACAGACAGAAGCCCACCGCATCGGCGGGGGCGGCCAGCTCACAGGCGGGTATACCCAGGGCTATGGCGGCATTGAAGATGCGCGCCCCGTCCAGGTAGACCTTCAGGCCGCGCCCGCGGACAAGCTGACACACGGCTTCGGTGTACTCCTTGCTCAGCACGGCTCCGCCGCAGCGGTTATGCGTGTTCTCAAGGCAGAGCAGTGTGGTGGGAGGAAAATGGATATTGGCCGGCCTTATGGCCTGCTCCACCTGCTCCGGGGGGATGGTGCCATCATCGCTGTTGGGGACGGTGCGGATTACCACCCCACCCAGCGCCGAGGCCCCACCCACCTCATACCAGAAGATATGGGCCTCGCTGCCCATAATGATTTCGTCTCCTGGCCGGGTATGT
This sequence comes from uncultured Dehalococcoidaceae bacterium, assembly GCA_964652725.1. Classification (GTDB taxonomy): domain Bacteria; phylum Chloroflexota; class Dehalococcoidia; order Dehalococcoidales; family RBG-16-60-22; genus CAZZAU01. The sequence continues at coordinate 10,684 of CAZZAU010000026.1, forward strand.
ACCAGCACGCCGATGAGGTTGCTCATGGTGCCGCTGGGCGTGAACAGGGAGGCCTCTTTGCCCAGCATCTCCGCCGCCAGCCCCTCCAGGCGGTTCACCGTGGGGTCTTCGCGGTGAACATCGTCGCCCACCTCCGCCTCGTACATAGCACGGCGCATCTCTTCCGTGGGCGTGGTTATGGTATCGCTGCGCAGGTCAATCACTTTCATCGGGGCCGCCTTTCAAGTAAAAATGTTCTCTCTTATCATAGCAAGTTCAAACAATGACCTCAAAGAAGAGTGCAAGCCGGCTGCGTTGATTTTTCTCAGTCTGTGTGGTTTAATTTCGTTGGAAGGAGGCTGAAGTGGAAGATATCAGACTCAAAGCCAGGCACCGCAACGTAATGGGCAAGAAGGCCCGGTTCCTGCGCCGCCAGGGAATCACCCCCGCCCACCTCTACGGCCATAGTGTGAAATCTCTGCCGCTGGAGTGCAGCACCGAGGAGCTGGAGGATGTCATCGCTCACGCTGGCGGTGCCAGAATGATACACCTGGAGATTGACGGCCGGCCCAGAAACGTGTTCATACGGGAAGTGCAGAAGAACGCCGTAAGCCGGGAACTTCTGCACGTTGACTTCTATCAGGTGAGGATGAAGGAGAAGATTCACGTGGAGGTGCCCATCATGCTGGTGGGTGAAGCTCCCGCGCTCAGGACGAAAGGCCGTATGCTACAGCACGGCGTCACCAGCCTGAGCATAGAAGCCCTGCCGGACAAGATACCGCCGCAGATAGAGGTGGACGTCAGCGGGCTGGAAGAGCCGGAGCAGGCCATCCACATCAGGGATATCAAGCTCGATCCCGACCTCACCGTGCACCTTGACCCCGAGCAACTGGTGGTAAAGGTCAGCGAGGCCAGGGTCAAGGAAGTCGCGGAAGAAGTGCCGCCGGAAGAAGAGGAAGAGGTAGCGCCCGAGGCCGAGGCGAAGGCCGCGGAGGAAGCCCCCGGGGAAGGCAAACCGGAAGAGACCGCCGGAGAAGGCTAGAGCCGGCGTTTTCCTGACGGCGACCGTAGCCCGCAGCGACCGTCTGGCGATGGCAGATGATAGTTGACTTCCATACGCACGTCTTTCCGCCCCGAATCAGGGAGGAGCGACATCGTTATGTCAAGAGTGACCCCTGCTTCGCCACGCTCTACTCGGACGATAAGGCCAGGCTTAGCAGCGCGGAAGAGCTTATCGAGAGCATGGACCGGGACGGAGTTGACGTATCGGTTATTCTTAATATCGGTTGGGACACCCACAGGCTGTGCGCGGAGACCAACGATTACATCCTGGAGTCCGTAGCCCGTTACCCGAAGCGGCTGGTTGGCTTTTGCTCCGTCCAGCCGTCGTCTCCCGAGCAGGCCGCCGACGAGATGGAGCGCTGCGCCAGGGCCGGCGCCCGCGGCATCGGCGAGCTCAGGCCGGACACGCAGCGGTTGGACCTGACCGATGACAGAGTCATGTTACCCTTCGTGGAAGCGCTGCGCAAGCACCGTCTTATTCTGCTCCTTCATAGCTCCGAGCCGGTAGGCCATCAATATGCAGGGAAGGGCCTGGTCACCCCGCAGACGCTCTACCCCTTCATCAGCCGCCACCCGGACCTCACCGTGGTCTGTGCCCACTGGGGCGGGGGACTGCCCTTCTACGCGCTGATGCCGGAGGTCAGCCGGGCCCTGCAGAACGTATACTTTGACACTGCCGCCTCCCCCTTTCTCTACCACCCCCAGGTATATGAAACGGTCAGCCGGCTGGTGGGCGCGGAGAAAGTCCTCTTCGGCAGCGACTATCCCCTGCTGCCGCAGAATCGCCTCCTCCGGGAGATAGGAGCCGCCGGTCTCCCGGATGAAGCCAGGCGACTGATAACCGGCGGCAATGCCAGCAGGCTGCTGGACATTCAGAGCTAGAGCCGGAAATGGAAGAAATTCGCGCCTTCATCGCTATCGAGCTGCCCGAGGAGGCAAGGGCGGCTCTGGCCACCCTCCAGGCAAAGCTGCGCGCCGGGGCAGACCATCCGGTGAAATGGGTAGACCCCCGGAGCATACACCTGACCCTGAAGTTCCTGGGCAATATCCCCGCCTCCAGGGTGGGCGAGATAACCGCGGCTGTAAAGGAGGCCGCCCGGGGCTTGGCGCCCTTCCTCCTGGAGATAAACGGCCTGGGCGTTTTCCCCGCCCCCGGGAGGATTCGGGTGGTGTGGGCGGGACTGGGCGGAGACCTGCCAGCCCTGAAGCAGCTCCAGCAGCGCCTTGAGGCCAATCTGGCCCCGCTGGGCTTTGCCCGCGAGGCACGTTTCAGCCCCCACCTGACCCTCTGCCGGGTGCGCGAGAAAATTTCCTCTGCGGAACAGCAGAGCCTGGGCCGGCTGGTTTCCGGAACGGCCAGCGTTCCCCGGGCCCGCTTTGAAGCCCGCACCGTCAGCCTGATGCGCAGCCACCTTACCCCCCAGGGGGCCATCTACCAGTGCATAGGTTCGGTCGAACTGGACAAACCGCTTGCCAAAAGCGAATAGATAGTTATATACTAGAGAACAATTCAGGTTGGGAGGAGGCCCTAATGGAACAGCTCAGTTTCCCCAAGTGCCGCAAATGCCAGGCCGGAGACCTGGTGCCCCTTTCGGACTTCGGCAGCCAGGGTGCGGCGATTCAATACAAAGCCTGGGTATGCACCAATCCTGACTGCGGCTTCAACCTCAAAATCAGGAACGGTGATGTATATCTGAACGAGCCCATAATGAGCGGCTCGCTGCACAATAGTCGCGCCCGTTAAACCGGCACCGGTCTCTTCTGGAATGGGCAACGTGCATCCGCAACTGTCCCGCCTCAGCGGAGCAGCGCTTGATTTGTTGTTTCCCAGATACTGCGTGGGCTGTGGCAGAGAAGGAAACTTCCTCTGTCCCGCCTGCCT